>CANROI010000204.1 GCA_947632165.1 uncultured Clostridia bacterium | reverse complement strand
CGATAATCCCACTTTTTATCGACGTGACTGTCCTCATCGGTAAATTGATAAGCGTTGCCGCGGCTGTAATTGCTGTATTTCCCGCTTGTATCGACCGTAGGAAGAAGTTCTTTTAGCTTAGAGTTCATCACGGTCATATTGCCGAGGTTCTGCAGATGGCGGCCGGAGGCGATCGTCACGGTGTGTTTGCCGTCGAACGTATCGAACCAGCCGTTGAACACGACCGACGCCGAGCGCTCCATATAGGTGTTATCGACTTTGCCGTTATCATCGAGGCAGTAGACAAAGACGGTGATCTGCACGTTGTCGCCAAGGCAGAAACCGGCCGACCCCTCGTCGCCGCGATAAGCCTGTGTTTCGTTTGCCCAGGTCTCGAAACAGGCCTTGGGCGTTTGAGAAAGAGGCTTAGAAATATCACTTTTATTTCTAACATTCCCCGTTTGGATATCGCATTGATGGGCGGGATCGGGCGTATCGAGGACGATTTTGTAAGTTTTGCCCATCTCCAATCCGTCGTTTTCTGCGTTGTAGCCCGCAATGTTTTCGTAAGAGGAGTAGATCGTCGTATCCTCGTAGGTGAGTTTATTTTCGCTATAGGCCTTCCCCTCGGCGTCTGCAAGGCAAACGCGGACCGCGAGCTTTTTCCCGTATGTCACGAGCTGGCTGACCTGCGGAAGATAGATCGAGAGGGTGAGCTCTTCGCTGTTGCTGATCGTAAGCTGCGGCGTGGGGAGCTGCGCGGGCGCGACCTCTCGCACGTCCACCTCGCCGACATAGTACC
This sequence comes from uncultured Clostridia bacterium, assembly GCA_947632165.1. Taxonomy (GTDB): domain Bacteria; phylum Bacillota; class Clostridia; order Christensenellales; family Borkfalkiaceae; genus Gallimonas. Next base: position 1,720 of record CANROI010000204.1, on the reverse strand, counting down.
CTATGCCCGCTTCCTTTCTCGCTCCGCTGTTTTTCCCCTTCTCGATAACGGTCTTTCCTTCCGAATAGGTCGTTACGTCGCTCAAACTCTGGAGGAATGCGACGGAGTGAGTGAAGGGATCCTCGGAATAGAACACTTCGCCCACCATGCCGCTCTGCGCCTGGAAGCCGATCGCAAAATAGCCCTGCTCGAGCTGCAGCTCGATCGAGCCGAAGGGCACGAAATAGCGAATGGAACTGTTGCTGTTGGGGGTGCTGCCTTCCTCGAAATTGAAGATGTAGCGATACTCGTCGGATGCGCCCGTTTTGACGGCCGTGTTTTCCTCGGCGGGATCATCTACAATGCCCAACGTTCTGAGATCGGCAAGCTGACCTGCGTTGCGGAGCGCGGTAAGACGGTTCTGCACCGCGGTCGCAATCGACTCGGCGCAACGGTTATACTCCACATAGGAGAGATCCTGTGGATTGATCATGACGACGCCGATGCACACGAGCACCGCAATAATGGCGACGACGATCAGAAGTTCGACGAGCGTCATCCCGCGCCGGCTTCTTATTTTTCTCAAAAATTTCATGCTCCGACCTCCGCCGAAATTTTATCCTGTTCTCGACTTAAATCCAAGACCATAGAATAAGCTATTCTGCGTACATTTTTTCGCCCGGAAAGTGGAATTTTCGTGAAAAATATCGAAAAAATTTGAGATCAGCCGTGAAAATCCCGAAATCCTCTTGACTTTTCGCATAAAATAGGATAGAATATAAAAAACTCAAGTACATAGAGTAGCTTATTCTATGTACATTCCGGAGTACGGCCTTTAAGGGCCCCAAAGTTCGGCTTTTAAGGCACGGCGCGCGGCGGTAAAACCCGCCGCTTTTTTGTTGCTTACCGCCCCCCGCCGAAAAATAAGGAGCAAAACGCCCCCTCTCTCGAGGGGGCGAAACAGTTTCACGTATTTCGGGCGGCTTTACAGCGTGATCTGCGTTCCGTTCAGCATGCCGGCGTACTCCTCTTTGCAGGTCAGGAAAATGACCTGGTGGCGCGTAGCGCACTCCGTGAGGAGCTTTACGGCCTGTGCCGTGCGGTCTGCATCCATGTTCACGAGCGGATCGTCGAGCACGATCACGCCGCCGCCCTTCGGGAACAGATGGTCGAGCACGGCAAGGCGGAACGCGAGCGAGACAGTCTCCTTGGTCCCCTCCGAAAGTTTGCCGAAGTCCAAGGGCCGGCTGTCGCTGAACACATTCACATCGAGCTTCTCTTCGCTCGGGAACTCCGAGGAAACCTTCCCCTCCGAGATGATCCCGAGGTACTTCGAAAAGCACTCCGCAAGATCGTGCATGGGGCTGTTTTGCATGCCCGCCCGCTGCTGTTCGAACACCTCGCGGATGTGCAGCCAATGGGAGAGCGCGGCGCTCAGCTCTTCGAATCTGCGCTCTGCGGCCTCCTTCTCCTCGGCGGGATCGCCGTGATCCGCCCGATAGCGCTCGAGCTCCGTCTGCGCGCGCGTCCACGCCTCCAAAGCAGATTCCTTCTCCCTGCGGCACTGCTCCAAGCCGCTTTTCAGGCTCTGCTTGTACCGCTCCGGATCGATGCCGAGGTATTCCGGAGGGACCTCTGTCTGCGCCAATTCCCTGCGGACGGCCTCGCAGTCGGCCGTGGCGCGCCCGAGCTTGCCCTTCAGCGCAGCCATGTCGCCGTACGCCCCGATATACCCGTTGAC
>CANROI010000203.1 GCA_947632165.1 uncultured Clostridia bacterium | reverse complement strand
ACAAGCGCGACCTACACCCTCACGACCGAGCTCGACGGCCTCTTCTTCTATCTCGAGGACGAGGACGAACATTGCCTCGTCGAATGGTACGGCGACGAGAAAGAGGCGACGTTTTCCGTCACGGAGGGCACGGTCTATCGCTTCTGGGTGGGGGATATCGCGAGCGAAAAGACAGCCGTCTCCTTCAAGATCGCCGAGAGCGCCGCGATCCCCGAGACCGTGACCTACACCGTCCGGCTCGTCTCCGAAGCGCTCACCGAGGCGCAGCTTTCCTCGCTCAAGGTGCAGCTGCTTGCCGCGGACGGCATCACTTTTACGGAGGCGAAGTCGCCCGTGGCGGGCGTTGTCTCCTTCAGCGCCGCCCCCGGGACCTACACCGTCGTCATCACGGGCGACGAGATGGAGCATTGCACCTACGAACAGACGACGCTCACCGCCGAAGCGACGGAAGTGACGGTCGAGATCAAGGCCAAAGAGGAGGAGCCTCAGCCCCAGGGCGACGGCTCCGAAGAGGCGCCCTATGTGCTGCAGACGCTCGAAGGGTTCTATACGGTCCGGCCTTCCATGCTCTCGGGCGTCTACTACACCTATACGGCGCGCGAGACGTCTACCTACACGATCACGACGGAGTGCGCCTATGTCTCCTTCTTCATCGAGGACATCGTGACCTGGGACAGCACCGGGACCCGCACGAAGGTATTCGCCCTCACGGCGGGCGAGACCTATCTCATCGTCGTCGACGACTTCGGCGGCAACGGCAGGGAGGTCTCGTTCACGATCGCGAAGGGCGGCGAGATCACCGAGTACAACTACACCGTGACCATCGTCTGCGAGGGGCTGGATGATTCCCGCCTGACCTCGCTCAAAGTGACGATCCGCGATGAGAGCGGGGCGGAGATCGCCACGCGCACGCCCATCGGCGGGAACAAGGTGACCTTCACCGTCGCGCCCGGCACTTACACGGTGGAACTTTCGGGCGATTTGCTCGCCTCCTACGACTATACGTCCCTCACCCTCACCAAGGAGAACCCGGAGGGCACCGTCACGCTGACACCCAAGCAGGGCGGCGGGCAGACGGACGACCGCTGGAAGGGCTCCGGCACCGTCGGCGATCCCTATGTCATCGAGACGCTCGAGGGCGTCTATGACGGGATCAAGACGACGGGGAACAACCACATCTTCTTCATTTACACCGCGCAGGAGGACGCCGATTACACCTTCTCGACTTCGATCGACAACCTCTATATCTCCCTTAGCGCGGAGGTCTATGTACCCGGCAGCGGGCTTCCCATGCAGTGGTATGATACCTCTCTTTTGAAAGAGAAGGAATTTTCCGTGACGCGGGGCGGGGTCTACCATCTCGAAGTGGGCGACTCCGAAAAGGCGAACGGCACGATCTCCTTCTCCTTCACGAAGAAGGACGCGGGAGAAAAGACGCTCACCGTCCGCGTGACGAGCCGCACGCCCGAATATATGGGCAGCGTGACGGTAACGGAGGGGCCCTTCGCCCGCGGCGAAGAGGTGACCGTCCGCGTGACGGCAAAGGCCGGCTATCGCCTCGTGCTCTTCAAAGTGAACGGCTCGGCCGTTCCGCTCGATCCGAGCGGCATCTACCGCTTCGGCATCACGGGCAACACCACGGTGCAGGCATTCTTCACAGCGGAGGAGCGGGGGAACGGCACGATCCCCTATCCCGCGCTCTACGGCACCTACCGCGGATCGCTCGGCACCCTCGTGATCGCGGCGGACGGCGCCACGCTCGACGGCAAGAGCGCACAGTTCACGGCAAGCGAATCTACGTCAACCGTCTTCCGGAACGAGTTCTGGTTCACCCTTGCGGTGGGGGGCAAAAGCTATAGTTTCGTGTCCGACCTCGAGTTCGGGCTCGCCGTCGTCGGTCTGAGCGAAGAGATCAACTTCGAGCGCGTCATCGACTTCTCCGACGCGTCCCGCTACGACGCCGACGGACGTTCCTTCGTCGGCAGCTGGAGGGCCGCAAACGGCGAAACGCTCACTGTCTCGCAGAACGAATTGGTCTGGTCCAACGCCGCGGGCAAGGCCTATGATATCTCCGTCCTTCCCGTCTACAGCTATGACGAAGGGCTCACCCTCTTCTATGTCTATCGCAACGGGGAGAGCGGCTCGATCTCCGGGGCGAAGATCTATCGGCTCGCCTTCGGAGAGAGCTCCGATGGCCTCGTGCTGAAGGGAGAGGGGGAGAGCTTCTCCTTCGCCAAGACGGGCGCAAGCGCGGCAAGCATCGCCGAGGCGCTTCCCGCAAAGAAGCGCGGGGAGTAACGGCCGAAAAACGGAGGGACGCCATGACCGACCCCTTTGAAGGGAAAAAGCCCGATCCGCTCAGGCTACGCGCCTTCGGATTCCGCCCGTCGGGCGAAGAACTCGTCTTCGGCACAGAGCTGCTCGAAGGGCAGTTCCGCCTTACGGTGCATGTGCGCGGCGGGGAGGTAAAGACCGAACTCATCGACGCCGTCACGGGGGATCCCTATGTATT
>CANROI010000202.1 GCA_947632165.1 uncultured Clostridia bacterium | reverse complement strand
CGGCGGGGGAAGTGCGCGTGAGCATTCTGAAGGACGGCAGGACGATCGCCGAAGATTTCGGGCGCTCGGACGGGGAGATCTCTTTCGGGTTCACCGTGGCGGATGCGAAGCTCTGGACGGTCGAGACGCCAGAACTCTATGAATGCAGGGTCACCTTCGGGAAAGACGAGCGGACGGAGCGCTTCGGCATCCGCACGATTGCCTGCACGGCCAAAGAGGGGCTCACCATGAACGGCGAGCGCGTCATTCTGCGCGGCGCCTGCATCCATCATGACAACGGGATCCTCGGCGCGCGCTGTTATGCAGAGGCAGAGGAGCGCAAGATCGCGCTCCTCAAAGAGTACGGCTACAACGCGATCCGTTCGGCGCACAATCCGTGCTCCAAGGCCCTGCTCGACGCATGCGACCGCCTCGGAATGCTCGTGATGGACGAATATGCCGACATGTGGTATATCCACAAGACCAAATACGACTATGCGCTCTACCTCGATGATTGGTGGAAAGAGGATCTCAAGGACATGGTGGAAAAGGACTTCAACCATCCGAGCGTGGTACTCTATTCGACGGGCAACGAGGTGGGCGAGACTTCCGAAAAGCGCGGCACCGAGCTCACGGGGCAGTTCACGGAATATCTGCACAGTCTCGATCCCACCCGCTTCGTGACCTGCGGCATCAACATCTGGTTCAATGCGATGTACCGCATGGGCTTCGGGCAGTATTCGGATGAAAAGGCGGAGAAGCAATCGAAGGCCAAGGCGGGCGAGAAGAAACCCGCGGTCGGTTCCGAGTTTTTCAACAATCTCGCGGGGATCGTCGGCGCGGACTTTATGAAACAGATGGCGCGGCTCCCGATCTGCGACAGAGTGACGCGGGATGCGTTCGCCAATTTGGACGTTGCGGGCTATAACTACGGGATCCTGCGCTACAAGCACGACATCGGGAAGTATCCCGACCGCGTGATTGTGGGCAGCGAGACCTTCTGCGCAGACGCGCTCCGCTTCTGGGAGTTCGCAAAGAAGAATCCCGCGCTCATCGGAGACTTCGTCTGGGCGGGCATGGACTATCTCGGCGAGACGGGCGTCGGCAGCTGGGAATACAGGGAATATGCGCCCGAATTTTCGCACGGCGTCGGCTGGGTGTCCGCGGGCAGCGGGCGGCTCGATCTCATCGGCAATCCGCTCGGCGAAGCGCTCTATACGAAGGTGGCATTTGAGCTCGAAGAGAAGCCGCAGATCGCGGTCGTGCCCGTCAATCACACGAATGAGAAGCGTTCGCCCTCGGCATGGAAGTTCTCCAATGCACTTCCGAGCTGGAGCTGGAATGGGCTCAACAGCAAGGACGCGAAAGTGGAGATCTACTCCCGTGCCGCCGCCGTCGAATTGCTCGTAAACGGCAAGCGGGTGGGCAAAAAGAAGGCCGGCAAGAACTGCCGCTTCGACTTCAAGACCAAGTATTACGACGGTACGGTCACGGCAATCGCTTACGACCGGAACGGGAAGGAGATCTCCCGCAATACGCTCAGCACGGCGGAGGACGAGACGGTGCTCACCGTCCTGCCCGAAAAGGAGCGCGTCAAAGAGGGCGAAGTTTGCTTTGTGCGGCTGCGCTTCACCGATCCCAAGGGCGTCGTGAAGCCGCTCGAACACAGAAAGATCACGGTGGAGGTTTCCGGCGGGGAGCTTCTGGCGCTTGGGAGCGCCTGCCCGTTCAATGAACTCGGCTATCTCGGCACGACGACGGATACCTACTACGGCGAGGCAATGGCGGTCGTCCGGGCAGAAGGGACCTTCCGCATCAGGGCAACGGACGGCGTTCTCGAAGGCGAGGCGACCGTCTCCGCAGAGGCCTGACCGTTTCGGACGGCTGCCCGGAGAACATAGAGACCGGAGAACATAGAGAGAGGTGCATGATGAAAATTTTGGTAACGGGCGGCGCGGGCTACATCGGTTCCCACACCGTCGTGGAATTGCTGGAAGGCGGACATGAGGTCGTCGTCATCGACAATTTGGGGAACGCGAGCCGCAAGGCGATCGAGCGCGTGGAACAGATCACGGGGAAGCAGGTCATTTTCTACGAAAACGACGTCCGCGACCGCGCCGCGCTCGAGCTCATCTTCACGGCGCACGACATCGATTGGGTCATCCACTTTGCCGGGCTCAAGGCAGTGGGCGAGAGCGTCGAAAAGCCCCTCGAATATTACGACAACAACTTGGGCTCGACCCTCGTCCTGTTGGAGACGATGAAAAAATTCAACGTCAAGAAGATCGTCTTTTCGTCTTCCGCCACGGTTTACGGCGATCCCGAGGCGCTGCCGCTCAGCGAGGAGAGCAGAACGGGCGGTACGACCAATCCCTACGGCACGTCGAAGTACATGCAGGAGCTCATTTTGCGCGATCTGTACGCCGCCGACCATGATTGGACGGTCGTACTGCTCCGCTATTTCAATCCCGTCGGCGCACATGCGAGCGGGCTCATCGGCGAGGATCCGAAGGGGATCCCCAACAACCTCACGCCCTATATCGCAAAGGTCGCGATCGGG
>CANROI010000201.1 GCA_947632165.1 uncultured Clostridia bacterium | reverse complement strand
TGGAGCGCCCCGATGAGCGCGCCCGCCCATTCGGGATGAAGGGGGCAGCCGTTGATCGGGACGATGCGGTGGGAACGCTCGGCATAGAACCCGATGACATTTTTGCCGTTCGCCCGCCCGATGGGAAGCTGCAGCTTGTTGCGGTAGCCGTACTCCCGCTCGCTGCGCTCGCATTCCGAGACCGTACAGTCGAGCGCGCCCAACTTTTTGAGATGGTCAAAGACGAGCTTCTGCTTGAACCGCAGCTGGAAGCGGTATCTGAGGTGCTGCAGCTGGCAGCCGCCGCAGCGGCCGAACGCGGGGCATTCGGGGCGGACGCGCTCCTCGGCGGGCGTGAAGATCTCCTCCGTCTTGCCGTAGGCGACGGCGCCCTTGACCTTGAGCACCTTGATCCGCGCCCGCTCGCCGGGCAGCAAAAACGGGACAAAGAGAACCCCTTCGTCCGTGCGGACGATCCCCTCCCCGTTTGTACCGAGCGCCTCGGCACAGCCGATGATGACGTCGTTCTTTTCCATCGTTTACCTCCGTATCCTGCGGATGGCGGCGTCCGCGGAACGCTGGCAGAGAAAGATCATGATATCGTAAACCGCAAAAAAGAGCGTTCCGCCGATAAAGAGCACGTAGTAGAGATATTGTTCGACCACATCGGGGAATGTGAGCCCCGCGAACTCGGTGAGCACATAGTAGGAGAGCCACATCGCAAAATCGAACCAGACGGCTTTTGCGATCAGACACAGCGCCTTCAGCGGGGTCCGCTTCACATAGCGCTTTTGCAGATAGTTGACGATGGGATGAAGCCCGAAAAAGACGAAATAGGGCACGATCTTGAGCGGCGAGACGAAGAGCGCAATGAGCCCCGCGGCAAGATAGGCGAGCGCGCTCCCCCACAGAAAATCCTTGCTCAAGGGGACCATGAGCGCGAAGGTCGCCACCAAATATCCCGTCGCAAGAAGGAAGGGGTTGAGCGAGCCCAACATCAGAAACGCCGCGGCAAACGCCGCCGCGATCGCCGACAGGGCGATCTCAAAGGACTTCGTCGGCTTTTTCATCGCTATCTGCAGTTGCAGCACAGGTTGAACAGGCAATTCACGCAGAGGAACGTATAGCAGAAACTCGCGCAGTTCGCGCAGAGGTTTCCCCCCATCTGTTCCTCCGACGTGGGATCGGGATCGGTGTTCTGCGCACCGCCCGTCTCGCGCCGGTAATCGGCGCGGGCGTTGAGCTTTTCGTATGCCTCGCGGTATTTCGCGTTGGAGCCGTCCATCTGCATCGCGATCTCGAGCTGTTTCTTGCTCTCGTTGAGCCAGCTCTTCTTATAGAAGACGACGGACTGCAGATAGTGCCACTCCGCGCCGCGTTCGTTGAAGGAATCGAGCTTCGCCTGCGCGCCGTCGATATCCCCCTTCCGGATGAGCTCGGAGACCTCTTCGAAGGCGTTGGCGCCCTCGGTGTTCCTGCGCTTTTCCCTGCGGTCGCGCGTGATCTCCTCATAGGCTGCGTCCACCTTTTCGAGCATGCGGGCGGCCTCGTTCCCCGCCTCGCCCTCGAGCCAGCGGTCCTCGTTGTACTTTTTCTTGAGGGCGCGGTAGGCTTCCTTGATCTCCTCGTCGGTCGCCTGCTCCGAAACGCCCAAAATTTCATAGCATTCGTTGGTCGTCATCTTGTTTTCTCCATAAGTTCAGATCTTCACCGTCATTCTGACGGGGGCCTCGCCCTTCATCACCCGCATCGTCTCGAGCGGGATCCCGCGCAGGATCACATTGTCCGTGAGGTCGCGGTTGAAGTGGAACGTGCAGCCCCCCAACCCTTCGCGCAGGGAGTAGAAGAGGGTGTCGAACAAAAAGCCGATCTCCTTCCCCTCCCGCGCGAGGAGCGCCTGCTTCGACTCCGCCCCGTAGGCGAGCAGAAAGGGATTGTAACGATTGCGCTTTTTGTCTTTGTCGTAGTCGTCGAGGGCGTCGATGAGATAGACCCACTTCCCGAGCGCATAGAAGAGCTCGTCCGTGGACTCATTCGCCTGCGCGCCGAGGAAATGCCTCGAAAGTTCCCGCATCATTCTGGCGGAGGGATCCGCCGCACGGTCAAGCGAGGCGATGTTCCGCTCCTCCACCGCCGCCTGTTCCGCCATATAGGTCTCCGTGAGCGACACAAGCGCGGGATAGCGCGCCTTGGCGCGCGAGAATCCCCGCTTGAACCACAGCCGTTTGCCCCTGCCGCGGTCGCCGTCGCCGATGTCGTCGGTGAGTTTATAGTAGCAAAGCACCGTATTGAGCGCGCCGAGTTCCTCGGTGAGCGGATCCACCGCCGCAATGGGGCGCTTTCTGATCGCATGCTCGAAGCAGTTCCTCTGCTCAATCTTCACATCCGCGCCCAGCAGATTGTGCAAAAGGGCGGACAAAAATGCGACGTCGTAGCTGAGCCCCACGCGCGCCATCTGGCCGCAGGCGGCGCCGATGCTTCTGCAAAGCCCGCAGTAGAGCGCCTTGTAGAGGGTCAGATCCTTGATATACAGATTGGGCAGATCGTAGCGAACGTATCCGAA
>CANROI010000200.1 GCA_947632165.1 uncultured Clostridia bacterium | reverse complement strand
GAATGTCCCCGTTGAACGCGCAGAAGCGGTCGATGACCGTTTTGAGCTGTGCGGACATTCCGTAATAGTAGAGCGGTGTGACGAATACGATCATATCCGCGCCTAAAATTTCGGCTTTGATCCCGCCGCTATTTACGCCGCTTTCCGAACCCATATCGTCCTTCTGCGCGCATGGACCGCCATATCCGCAACGGACACAACCCGTACAAGGACGGACATTCGCCCGCGCCGCATCGATGACCGAAACGCTGTTGCCCGCCTCGGTTGCTCCTTTGATAAATTGCTCCGCGAGCAGATTGGACGAGCCGTGCTTTTGCGGACTGCCCGTGAGTACGACGATCTTCATAATTTCAAGCTCTCCACCCAAGATTTGAGCGCGCCTTCGCTTGCGCCGTTTATGAGCTTTCCGCCCTTCCAGACGGCGTTCGGGGCACAGGGCTTCAATGCGCTTTCCGTTTTGCCGAGTCCGCTCCCGCCGCTCGTCGCAAAGAGGACGATCTGTTTGCCCGAAAAGTCGTGCGCTTCGAGGAAGGTCTTGATGATCGTGGGCGCGGTGTACCACCAAACGGGGAAGCCGAGGAATATGGTATCGTAGTCCGAAAGATTTTCTACGTAGCTTTTGATCTCGGGGCGGGAAGCGGGGTCGTTCATCTCCAAAGAAGAGCGGCTCTTTTTGTTCGTCCAATCGAGGTCGGCGCTCGTGTAGGGCGTTTTGGGTTGAATTTCAAAGAGGTCGGCGTCCGCCGCTTTTGCAAGGAGGCTTGCCGCCTTCTTCGTTACACCGCTTGCCGAAAAATACGCTACCAAAATTTTCTTGTTCATCGTTTTATTCTCCTTTTGCGGCGATTTTCTGCATTTTTGCCGCCAAATTTTGCAAGATGATAAGAAGCTCTTCGGGAGCTTCGAGCTCCGAATAGATATCCTTCTCCCGCCGATAGAGGTCGGAGAGGACCCTGTCGGCATACTCCTTGCCGCTTTGGGTGAGGGATACCAAAAGTTCCCGCCGCTCCCCCTTGATCTGCGAGAGCGCGACATAGTTCTTGCCCTCTAAATCCTTGATGATGGTGTTCGCCGTGCTGCGCGGAATATCCCAATCCTCCGAGATCTGTTTTTGGCTGTGCCGCTCTCCGTCGTTTAAGGCGTAGAGGATCCAAAGAAGATTGGGGGAGCCGATCTTACAGTTCTTTCCGTACTCCTCATACACGCCGTCGATCTGATATACGAGCTTGCCGAGCCTGTAAAAAAAAATGCGTTCATTCATATATTCCCTCAAAAATTCTATTTCGTATTTCAATTATAATCCGACTTCGGATTTCTGTCAAGCGTTTGGCTGCATTTTTTGTAAAAATTTTTCGGAGCGCGCAACTTTTTCGGTTTGCCGAAAAAACGGGAAATTTGTCTGAACGTATCGCCATTCGGTTGACTTGAAAAGATAAACAGAATATAATATCCAATGACCTGTGCATGTGATCACCATGGTGGGGGAAGAGGGCGTCATCGGGATGCCGTAAGGAGAAAATGATGAACATCCATGAGACGCTAACTTACGGAAAGCGCGGCGGATTTGTATTTTTGAGGTACGCTTCGATCGTCTTTTTCTTTATTTCGCAGGTCGCCACCTATTTCGTCATTCTGAACGCCATCACGCAATCGTCGAATGCTTTGAACGCCCTTCAATCGCACGACCTTCCCGGGATCATCACCTCCCTCGTCTCCTTCAAGATCGACGGAGCGTTCGGGACAGTCATTGAAATCATGCGAAATTTGGGTTGTCTCGTCATCCCGTTGTATTTCATTGCGACGATCTCCTTTGTGGTCAACCTCAACCGCGGAGAGATCGGCAAGATCACCCGCCGTACCGCGCTTATCGCCATTCTGCTCTTTTTTGCGGAGCTGATGGCTTATGTCGTCCTTCTCGGCGTCGTTATCGTGTTGGTGGACAGCCTCTTTACGATGATCGCAACCGAATATACGGACGTCGTTGACATCGTGGATCAAGTCATCAAGGCGTTCAACTCCGAAGCACAGCTCATTCCCTTCGAGAGCGCCGAGGCGGCGATCGCTTACGCCAAGAATTTTGCCACCGAACGGCTCACGCTCGTGCTGGTCAACAATATGCCCTCGTTCAACATCTTCCTCGATCAGCTCCTGTGCCTTCTGATGTGCATTTTCTTCTGCTTCCGTCCCAAGTGGGCAAACACCAAAGCGAAGAAGGCTTTGTTCCGCTGTTTGGGGATCCTGCCCGTTGCCTACATCGCGGCGACGTTCATCATGAACGGATTGATGCACTCGGGCATTGTTTTCCCCAATCTTACGCTGATGAGCCTGTTCCCCGCAAAGCGACTGCCGCACTTTCTGTTCATCGGCTGTATTCTGTATTGTAACCGCTCGCAGACCGTGAGGGGCGGGAAGCAAGACCTCGTGTTCGGGTATGTTCCCTCTTCCAAAAAAGAATACCGACCGTATCCGCCCGTGTTCGAGACGGCGAAGGAGGCAAAGAGACGTTCGCTCCACACCGCGATCTTTTTAAGCGTCTGTCTCTTCCTTTTGAGCGCG
>CANROI010000199.1 GCA_947632165.1 uncultured Clostridia bacterium | reverse complement strand
ATGCACCTCCGTCTCGATCGTCATGAACACGCGCACGCTGATCATCGAGGTCTACTACATCCTCGCCTACAACGGCACGCCCTGCTATGACGTCTACCGCGCCAAAGAAGGGAACGGAGAATTCTGGGCCGGCATCCCCACGGGCATCTCGAGGCTCGGCGACTTCTACTTCGACGGCACCGGCGCCGTCCTCGAAGGCAGCATCGAGGAGACCTATACCCAGATCAGAGCTTCCGAACTTATCACCGTGGAATTTGTCTACAGCCGCGACGAGACCGCGCCGAAGATGTACTTCGCCTTCGATACCGAGGCTCACACCTATGTGCCGATCGAATCCGAGCCCTACTATGCGCTCCGCGTCGATGAATACGGCACCGTGAAACAGCCGGCGGGCATCTATTTCGACGGCATGGGCAATGCCTACTATTACGCCACGGGCGTCGACTATTACGAAGATGAATGCGTGAGCGGCCCGATCCTCGAGACCGGGGAGACGACGGTGCTCGGCGCGCCCATCTACGCCATCGACTGCGAAGAGCAGATCAAATACGTGCTCTACATGAACGAGAACGGCACTTACTATGCCTATATCTGCTATGAGGACGCCAAGACGTACAAGAGCGAAGGGAAGGGCACGCTCGTGCTCGACGGCTTCTGCTACTACGGCGAATATACCACCGCAGACGGACAGGTGTTCTCGGGTGAATACCACCTGCTCAGCGGGGAAGACAGCACGATCCCCGACGGATATACCTGCTGCTATGTCATGCAGGTCGCAAGCGGCGTCTTCTACCGCTTCTATATCAAGGAGGACGGCAGCTTCGACACCGTGCTCTCCCCTCTCGGCAATTCGGACGAGGGCGTCATGATCGTCATGGACGACTCCTACAACATGATCGGCATGCTCATGCTCGGATTCGAAAACATGGCGATCTCCGTCATGTATATGGATACCTCGACCGGAGCGATGGGCATGGCCATTGCCGAGCTCCCCTTCACGCTCAACGAGAAGGGCGAACTGTCGGTCGAATTGTCGATGATGACCGAAGATGAGGAGACATGGATGGAGACGTTCGTCCTCGGCGACCTCGAAGACGGCACCTGCGTGCGCTACAACGCCGAGCTCAGCGGGCTCTACACCGACGGCGCCGCACGCCTCACCCTGGACGGATACGGGTTCGCGACCTATGTGAGCCGCTACGGGTTCTGCTATGACGGCCCCTACGTTTCCTTCGACGATAAGCATCTCGCGCTGGAGAGCGACGAGGGCGTGCTGAACTTCCGGATCGATCCCGAGGAAAAGACCTTCGAGGAGATCGACTGTTCCGACAGCGCCGCCGAATATGTGAGCGAAGACGGTTCGAGCATCGAATTTGCCGCGGGCAGCTACTTCTTCGTGGACGGCGTTGCGACGGGCTTCTGGTATGCGGAGAACGGCACGATCTTCTTCATGGTGTACGACGAGGTGGACGCGGGCGGATATGTGCACTATCAGTTCACCGCGGGCGGGAGCTTCGAATACGGCGACAAGACCTATTCGCCGAAAGCCTGACCCCACACTTGAAAAAAAGGAAAATGCGCCAACGAAAGTTGGCGCATTTCTCATGTCCGGAAGAAATTCGGTTTTCAGGCATAATGCCACACTTTTACAAGCTGCTCCCCGCGCAGCTCCCAGAAGGTCGCCTGAATAAAGCAGCCGATCCTCCGCCATCCGTTATCCGTCTGCGGAAAGACGGTAAAGATCTTTTCCCATGAACGCTCCTTCACAGCTCTCTGCGCCGCTTCGGGGAGCGAATCGTACCTCCTGCACGCCGCATCGAATTCCGTCTCGTTCGCGGCATCACAGAAGTAGTTGTCGCCGAGCACGAAATGCCAGCTTTCCTCATCGCTTAAGAGGACGTCCCGATCGGGAATTTCGATCTCCATCAGCGCGAACGGCCTGCTTTGACGGCGAAACTCCATCCGCCTCATATCCGGCCGTCTGTGCTCCCAATACATCGTATGCCATGCCCAGATCGGAAAAACGGCGCCGTCGGGCGGAGGGCCTATACGCGCTGCCATCTGCTCCGCCATCCAGCGGTACGGGGCGCCGAACATCGGAAGCTCTCCCGATCCGCCGCAGTGATAGATCCCCTCTGAGGAGATCTGTTCGTATACTTCTTCGGATTGGATCGTCCAAAGCCTCATTCGATCCCCCTCCGGGCTCACTTTCTATATGATGCGGCATGCGAGGGAACGGAAGTCCCCCTCCCGCAGCCTCAGCGCAGCAACAGCGTGGCGAGCAGATTCCCCTCGCCGATCTTGCTGCCGTATTTATCGTACGTGTAGCGGCCGTCATAATAGCCGAGACGAGCCCCGTATTTATCGTAGATCGTCTGCCGGGTGCCCTCATCCTTGATCTCGCCGATCTTGCTGCCGTAACGGTCTTTGAGGATCTGATTCATCAGTCTTTCTCCTTATCTTTATTTATATCGCTCTCAAAAAAAAATCCCAACCCAACTTGGTTCAAGTTAGGTTGGGAGTGGTGCACCGAGGCAATTATAATCCGAACACGAAAGCTCGTCAAGGCTGACCGTTTGCGTTCCGTTT
>CANROI010000198.1 GCA_947632165.1 uncultured Clostridia bacterium | reverse complement strand
TTACGCCTCCCGAAGGCAATGCCGACAGCGTCAATCAAAGCGTCCCGTCGGCAAAGAAAGATATTGATCCCATTGTATTCTATGTCAAAAGCTACATACCGGACGAAAGGGTGATGAGTTTTCGTAACATGTTATTACAATCCGAGGCAAACGACCTGTCTTTCATAAGTATGGTTCCCCTGAAAAATCCGACGACGGTTTTATTGTTTTCCATTTTTCTCGGCGGGCTCGGCGTAGACAGGTTCTATATCGGGGATACGGGGCTCGGCGTCGCGAAACTCTTGCTATCCTCTTTCACGTTCGGAATTTGGCCGCTTATAGATATATTCCTGTGCTATAAAAAAGCGAAGGTGCTAAACTACAACAAATTATTGTCAAGACTCAAGTATCATAACTGAAATCAAGCGTTCGGATTTGTGATCAAATGTGTACTACGTCGCCGCAAGGCGACATATGCAGAGCGCCCCGCCGTGAAAAACGGCGGGGCGCTTTCTCGCACTGTTTCAAGCAGTTATTCCGTTCTTAAGCAGTTATTCCGCTTCTTCCACGGCCACTTCGGTGATGGTCGCCTTGCTGCCGTCGATCTTGACGGTGTAGGTCGCGCCCGTGTTGACGACGACGGTGTATGTGCCCGCCGCTTCGTCGTACTCGCAGCTCTGGGCGAGCAGGATGGTATACGAAGCCGCCGCGTCGTCCCCTTCCGCCTGCTCGGCCTTGAGCGCGATGAGCCAGACCTCGCCGTCGAGGACGTCGACATAGGAGCCGTCGTCCGCATAACAGGTCTGCACGTCGCGGGTTTCAACCGTCATGGAAGCGAGCGTCGGCAGACGGTCGCCCGTGGCCTCCCCTTCGCCGTTCTCGGTGAGCGTCACTTCGTAATAGACCGTCTTTGTGATCCGATCGTCCTCGCCTCTTTCACGGGTGATGAAGTACAGCTTCCCGCCGCGGGTGATCACGAGATCGCTCTTGATCTCTGCGTCGTCTTTGAAGAGTTTGACCTCCCAATAGGCGCTCGAGGACGTCTCGGAAGAGACGATGCGCTGTGCCTTCAGGGTGTAGCCGTCCTCCGTTTTCACCTCTTCCTCGCGGGCGAGCCCGACGAGGATATATGCGGGGATCCCGTAGGAGGAATCCAGCGCAAAGTACATGTGATAGGTGAATCCGTCGGTGCAGGTGAATTTCGCGTCATAGACGCCGCTCTCGAGCTGTACGCACTCTGCGTCTTCGAAGGAGGCGATCAGTTCGCCGTTCGCGTCGATCATGCCCGAATAGGAGCCGAAGACGCCGTCGGCCGTGAGCCCTCCCGTAGGCGTGCCGTCCGCACCATACACCTGTCCGACATAGACGATCCCGAAGGTATTGCGGAGCGTGACGCCGAGCTGCGCGAAGAGCAGGTAGAGGTTCAGATAGTATTGGGACGGCGCGCTGAGGTAATAGCGCATGGCCGTTACGCTGTACGAAGCAGAGCCCTCCTCGCCCGTATAGTTGACGCTGATATAGCAGCGGAATTCGCCGAAGCCGTTGTTTACGGGCAGGCTGACATACATCACGAGCTCCCCTGCGCTGTTGTATTCGCGGGTAACGGTGCAGCCGTAGTTGCTCCCATCGATCTGTACAATGCCGTTGACGGAGAACTCCATGCCGCCGCCGGGGGTAAACGTGAGCGATCCGAGCGGTTTGTTCCCGCCCGAAACGGGAACGGGATAGTCCGCCGCCCCCTCTGCCCCGCGGGCGAATGTGATCGCATAGCCGCTGGTCGCATAATAGGTCTTGCCCTCGAAGCTCTTCACGTCGTCGAAGGTGCCGAAGTCCTCTTCGACAAAGCCGTACTCGTTCGCTTCGGGATCTTCCGCGTCCTGATGATAGATCGTGACCCTGCCGCTGTGCACGTTGTAATAGTAGCGGGTCTCGCCGTTGAAGATCATGAACCCGTAGCGGGAGAAGACGAGCGATTCGAGCTCGGTCGTATAGTAGCCCTTGATCGAGAAGGTGATCGGGGTCGCAACGCCTTTTTCGACGTCGTATTCATAGATGCAGGCGTCGCTGCCGGCGTCGTTTACATAGTAGAGCATCGTGGAGGTGACGAGGACATAGGCGCCGGTCTCCCGCATGCCGTCGCGGGTGTACTTCACCGCTCCGCCGTAGGCGTCGAGCATGAGCACGGACCAATCGTCCTCGTTGACATAGCTCACCGTCACCTCGTCGTGCGCGAGGACGAATGCGTTGTAATAGGTGTCCCCGAGCAGGATGATCCCGAAGCTGCCCTTGAGCGTATGGGAGGTGTTGCCCTCCGAATAGGTGAAGGTGCAGACGCCGTTCTCATAGGTATAGGAGGTATTTGCGATCGTGTGCCGCTCGCCCTCTTCGCCCTCCAGGGTGTAGATCTCAGCCGCACCGTATCCGTCGAGGCTCACAAGATTGCCCTTGAAGCTCTGGTTGTCGATGATCAGATAGGAGCCGTATTCCTCGCCGCGGAGGGTGAAGCTCCTGTCGAGCAGGTCGAAGTAGTAGATCTCATTCTCCGCTGTGACGCGGACGACGTTCTCCTCCGTGATGAGATAGGTGCCCTCGATGGTGACGCCCTTGATGTTGAGGAAGGTCG
>CANROI010000197.1 GCA_947632165.1 uncultured Clostridia bacterium | reverse complement strand
CGGCGGGCGATCGCCGCCGTCACCGCGCCGTAGTCGGGCGTGCCCGCGCCCGCGCAGAACCGCCGCGCGACCTCCTCCTGCACCATCACGGTGAGGGAGCGGCAGCACTTCCCCTCTTCGACGAACTTCATCACGACGGGCGTCGTCACATAGTAGGGCAGGTTCGCGACGACGAGATACTCCTCCCCGAGCTCCTGCTCGACGGCGCCGAGCGCTTCGCGCGAGAAGTCGCGAAAGACGACTTCGACATTCTCGCAGCCAGAGAGCGTTTCGGCGAGCACGGGGCGGAGGGTGCGGTCGATCTCGTAGGAGACGACCCGCTTCGCCCGCGCGGAGAGCGCCCGCGTGAGCGCGCCCGCGCCCGCGCCGATCTCGAGGACCGTCGCCCTCTCGTCCACCCCCGCGTCCGCCACGATGGCGCCGAGCAGGTTCGGATCGGTCAGAAAGTTCTGCCCGTATCGCTTTTTGAAGGTAAACCCGTGTTTGATGAGCACGTCTTCCATACTTTCCCTCCGCCGCCGCGCGATTTTTTGCACATACTCTCTTTGAGGGGACGACCCTCCTCACAGATGAGAAAGAAGAGCCGTTTTCGGCTCTTTTGTTTTTATACGATCATCTCCCGCACGCGGAGCGGAATGCCAAGCTCCTCCGCAAGTTCGCGGCAGCGCCCGACGGCGGCCGCTCCGATGCAGTCCACGACCGAAAACCAGCAGTTTACGCCGCTTGCTCTGCATTTGCGGGCGAAGCCGAGGACCTCTTCCCACGCGTTCCCGATCTGCGGGCGGCAGAGCTCCTCATACCGGGCGCGGTCGGGCGCGTTGAGGGAGATGTTCACCCCATCGAGCTTCCCGGAAAGTTCGGGCGCGATGTTCCGCCCGTTGATCGCGTTCCCGTGCCCGTTGGTGTTCAGCCGCGTGCGGCCGCCCGCGGCATGGACATATCCGCAGATCTCGATCAGCTCCGCAAGTCTGTAGGTGGGCTCGCCGAAGCCACAGAAGACGATCTCGCGGTACTTCTTCGGGTCGCCGATCTCCGAAATCACCTGCTCCGCCGTCGGCTCGCCGCCGCGGAGCCAGAGCGGATAGCCCTCGTAGGTCTCCTTGCCGTTCCGCACGCAGAACGTGCAGCGGTTGGAGCAGCGGTTGGTGAGGTTCAGATACAAATTTTCTCCGATCCGGTATGTATAGGTATCCTTCATCTGAGTTTGGGAAAGAGCGCCGCCGCGTTTGCGCGGATCGCCTCGAGCATCCCGCAGAAGGAGACGCCCTTCAGTTCCGCCAGCTTTTCCACGATGACGGGAATGTTCGCGGGCGAGTTCTTCTCCCCGCGGAAGGGGGAGAGGTAGGGGCTGTCCGTCTCCGACAGGATGCGGTCCATGGGGCAGGCGCGCACACTTTCGACGGCCCGCCGCGCATTCTTGAAACAGACGACGCCGCCGAAGGAGAAATATGCCCCGAGTTCGAGAAACTCGGGAAGATTTTCCGCGCCGTAAGAATAGCAGTGCATCAGGAATCCGCCCTTCATGCGCCCGAAGTGCTCCCGCAGAATGGCGAGCGTATCGGCGCAGGCATCCCGCGAGTGGATCTGGACGGGCAGGGAGAGTTCCTCCGCGGCATTCAGCTGCGCCTCGAACGCCGCGCGCTGCGCCGCCCTGTCTTCTCCGCCGTAGTGATAGTCGAGCCCGATCTCCCCCACCGCGACGCACTTCTCGTCGGCGGCCCATTCCTCGAGCGTTTCCACCGTCTCCCGCCCGAAATTTTCGAGTTCGGAGGGATGCACCCCGACCGTAAAATAGCACCCGTCGTGCGTTTTGCAGAATTCGGCGTGCATTTTCGCGTGTGCGAGGGTATCCGCGGCAAGGATCACTTTCTGCACCCCCGCCGCCCCGATCTTCTCCCACTCGGCGGGAAATTCATAGCCTTCGTCCGCAAAGTGCGCGTGAACGTCGATCATCTGACCTTCGCCCCGCTTTCGACCGCCCGCTCGGGAGAGAGCAGGCTGAGCTTGCCCTCGCCGTCCTCGGCGCAGAGGATCATGCCCTCGGAGAGCACTCCGCGGAGCTTGACGGGCTTCAGATTGGTGACGAGCACGACCTTTTTGCCGACCATCTCTTCGGGCGTGTAGAATTTGGCAATGCCCGAGACGACGGAGCGGAACTCTTCGCCGATCTTCACCGTCTCGTGCAGCAGTTTATCCGACTTCTCCACCTTCTCGCAGGCGATCACTTCGCCGATCTTGAGTTCGATTTTCGAAAAATCGTCTATCGTGATCTCCGCGGGCGCCGCACTTTCGGGCGCGGGCGCGGGCGTTTTTTGCTGCTTTTTGAGGGACTGCGTCAGCTTTTCGACCTCCGCAAGCTCTTTTTTAACATCGATCCGCGGGAAGATGGGCGGCAGTTTTTCGACCTTTGCGCCCGCCTTCAAAACGCCGAAGGAGAGCGCGTCGAAGCCCATATCTTCGGGGCAGGAGAAGCTCTTCAGGATGAGCGCGGGCGCCTTCGTGAGGAAGGGACGGAGCAGGATCGCCGAGATCCTGCACGCCTCCGCGAGGTGATAGAGCACGGTGCCGAGCCGCTCTTTTTTGCTTTCGTCCTTGGCGAGCAGCCAGGGCGAGGTCT
>CANROI010000196.1 GCA_947632165.1 uncultured Clostridia bacterium | reverse complement strand
CTCCTCGACATGAGCCCCAAGGCCTTGGAGCAGGTCATCTACTTTGCGGCATACGTCGTGCTCGATCCCGGTACAACGGGGCTCGAATACAAGCAGGTCATCAACGATAAGCAGCTCCGTGAGATCGAGGAGACCCTCGGCGAGAACACGGGGCTCAAGGTCGGCATGGGCGCAGAGGCGATCCGCGAACTTTTGATGGCGATCGATCTCGACAAGGAGAGCGCTGCGGCGAAGGAGGTCATCGCAAACAATCCCTCCGGCAGCAAGCGCGTCAAAGAGATCAAGCGCATCGAGATCATCGAGGCGTTCCGCAAGAGCGGCAACCGCCCGGAATGGATGGTTTTGACCGTCCTTCCCGTCATTCCGCCCGATCTCCGTCCCATGGTCCAGCTCGACGGCGGCAGATTTGCCTCCTCCGACCTCAACGACCTCTACAGAAGGGTCATCAACCGCAACAACCGTCTCAAAAGAATGATCGAGCTCGGCGCGCCCGAGATGATCATCAAGAACGAGAAGCGCATGCTGCAGGAGGCGGTCGACGCCCTCATCGACAACGGCAGGCGGGGCAAGCCCCTTTCGGGTCCCTCGAACCGTGAACTCAAGTCTCTTTCCGGGCTCCTTCGGGGCAAGCAGGGCAGATTCCGCCAGAACCTCCTCGGCAAGCGCGTCGACTATTCGGGCCGTTCGGTCATCGTCGTCGGTCCCGACCTCAAGATCTACCAATGCGGCCTTCCCAAGGAGATGGCGATCGAGCTCTTCAAACCCTTCGTGATGAAGCGGCTCGTCGAGACCAACAAATGCCACAACATCAAGAGCGCAAAGCGCACCGTCGAACGGGGCAAAGACTTCGTCTGGGACGTCCTCGAAGAGGTCATCAAAGACCATCCCGTGCTCCTGAACCGTGCGCCCACGCTGCACCGTCTGTCCATCCAGGCGTTCGAGCCCGTCCTCATCGAGGGCAGGGCGATCAAGATCTCGCCGCTCGTCTGCGGCCCCTTCAATGCCGACTTCGACGGCGACCAGATGGCAGTCCATCTTCCGCTCTCCATCGAAGCGCAGGCCGAGGCTCGCTTTCTGATGCTCTCCGCGAACAACATTCTGAAGCTCGCGGACGGCAAGTCGGTCATGAGCCCCACGCAGGATATGATCATCGGCGCCTACTATCTCACGATCCTGAGGCGGGAAGAGGGGAAGAAGTACGACGAACAGGGCCGTCCCGACGAAAACGGCGAGACCTATGTTCCGCCCGTCTACGCCTCCTTCGACGAGGCGCTCATGAGCTACCAGCTCAAGGACGTGCATTGCCAGGATGAAATCTATGTCCGCCGCACGGTGGAGCTTCCCGAGGGCAAGTTCGATTCCCTCGAACTTCCCTATGAAAAGACCTTCTCGCGGGACGAGATCGTGCCCAACAACGGGCTCCGGGGGCATGTCGCCGTCTGGAAGAACGAGAAGACGGGCACGCTCTTCGTCACGGGCGTTATCAAGACGACGGTCGGCAGGATCATCTACAACGACAACATGCCTCAGGATCTCGGCTTTGTCAAGCGCGACAATCCCGAGGACTATCTGAAGCTCGAACTCTCCACCGAATTTATCGGCAAGTCCCGTGCGATCGGCAAGAAGCATCTTTCCCGCATCGTCGAGGCTTGTTTCAAGACGGGTTATGCGCCCAAGGCGTCGGCGGTGCTCGACGCCATCAAGGAGCGCGGCTACAAGTACTCCACGATCGCGGCGCTCACGACCTCCGTCTTCGACATGAAGATCCCCGCGGAGAAGGAGCAGATCGTCACGGAGGCCGAAGAGCAGGTCGCGAAGATCTCCAAGAAGTATGCGCGCGGCCTTCTGAAAGAGGACGAGCGCTACCATGCCGTCATCGACGTCTGGGACGGCGCGACGGATAAGGTCGCAGGCCTTCTGAAGGTGCAGGGCGAGAACGACAAGTTCAACCCGATCTGGATGATGGCAGACTCGGGCGCCCGCGGTTCCATCGACCAGATCAAGCAGCTTTCGGGCATGCGCGGGCTCATGGTCAACCCTCAGGGCAGAAAGATCGAGGTCCCCGTCAAATCCTGCTTCAGAAACGGGCTCTCCGTGCTCGAATATTTCATCTCTTCGCACGGCGGCAGAAAGGGCCTTGCCGATACCGCGCTCAAGACCGCGGACTCCGGGTATCTGACGAGACGTCTCGTCGACGTCTCGCAGGACGTCATCGTGCGCGAGGAGGACTGCTCGGCGGGCAAGCGCCCGCGCGGCACGATCGTGCGCGCGATCGTCGGGCCGAACGGCGAGATGATCGAATCCCTCGAAGACAGACTTACGGGCAGATTCGCCGCGGAGGATCTCACGGATGAGGACGGGGTCGTCCTCGTCCCCTGCAACGAGATGATCACCGAAGAGAGGGCGAAGCAGCTTGCCGCCATTCCGAAGTACCGCGAAAACGGCGTCAACATCCGCTCCATCTTCAACTGCAACACCCGCTTCGGCGTCTGCGCGAAGTGCTACGGCAAGGACATGGCGACCACCCTTCCCATCAAGGTGGGCGAAGCGGTCGGTGTCATCGCGGCGCAGTCCATCGGCGAACCCGGCACCCAGCTCACGATGAGAACCTTCCACACGGGCGGCATCGCGGCGACGGG
>CANROI010000195.1 GCA_947632165.1 uncultured Clostridia bacterium | reverse complement strand
CTTGAGCATGCCGATGGACTCGACTTCCTTCATGTCGAATTGGGTCGTGATATCCTCCCCGTTGCGGGAGAGCGGCACGTTGTCGGCGATCTTCTTGCGGCAGATGACGACCCCCGCCGCATGCATGGAGGTGTTGCGGGGCATGCCTTCGAGCTTGAGCCCCATGTCGATGACCCGCTTCAGGATCTCGTCCCCCTCATAGATCTCGATGAACTCGGTATTCCGCTTCGTTTCCTGCTCCGAGAGCTTTTTGCGGGCCTCGTCGAGCTTGCCGAGCGCCTCGGTATGCTTTATCTTGGCGTCCGAGTGTTCCTTCGTCCCCTCCGTGAGGGCGTTCATGGCAGCCTGCGCCTCCGCTACGGTCTGCTCCGCGCCCTCCACCTTCTTCCGGCATTTCTCGAGGTTCAGGCCGAGCAGCTCCCGGATCGTGGATTTGCCGTCCATGAGCTTGGTGACGCGGTCGGTCTCCGAATAGGGCACGCGCATGACCCGCCCGACGTCCTTGATGACGGCGCGCGAGGCGAGGGTCCCGAAAGTGACGATCTGCGCCACGTTCTCGGGATGGTAGCGTCTGCGGACGTATTCGATGGTCTCTCCTCTCCTCGCCGTACAGAAGTCGACGTCGAAGTCGGGCATGCTCACGCGGTCGGGATTCAGGAACCGCTCGAAGAGCAGGTCGTAGCGCAGGGGATCCACGCTCGTGATGCCGATCGCATAGGCGACGATGCTCCCGACGCCCGACCCTCTGCCGGGGCCGACGGGGATATCGTGCTCGCGCGACCAATTGATGTAGTCCCAGACGATGAGGAAATAGTCGGCAAAGCCCATCTTGATGATGGTCTCGAGCTCGTATTCGGCGCGCTTCTTGATCTCTTCGGTGAGCTCCGGATAGCGCTTGGGGAGCCCCTCCCAGGTGAGACGGGTCAGAAATTCGGGCGAGGGCGTGCCGTCGTCCGCCGTATAGAGCGGGATGAGCGACTTATCGTAGACGGGCGAGCCGTTGTCCTTCAGGTTGAAGGGCGTATCGGTATCCGAAACTTTGTCCGCGATCACGCGGGTGTTCCGGATCGCCTGCGGAAGCGTCGGGAAGAGCGCCGCCATCTCGTCGCCCGATTTCATGTAGAATTCGTGCGTCTCCATCTTCATGCGGGCGGGATCGTCGAGCGTCTTTTTCATCTGGATGCACATCAAAACGTCCTGCATCTCCCAATCCTCTTTGTGCAGATAGTGGACGTCGTTGGTCGCAACGAGCTCGACGCCCGTCTCCTTCGAGAGCCGCACGAGATCGGGCAGGATCTGCTTCTGTTCGGGAATGCCGTGATCCTGTATCTCGATATAGAAGTCCTCGCCGTAGATCCCCTTCATGGAGAGGACGAACTGCTTCGCGCCCTCATAGTCCCCCGCCATCAGAAGGCGCGGAAGCCGCCCCGCAAGGCAGGCGGAGAGGCAGATGACCCCGTCCGCATGGTCTTTCAGCGTCTTATAGTCGATGCGCGGGCGGTAGTAGTAGCCGTCGACGAACGCCGTGGAATCCATCTGCACGAGGTTGACATAGCCCGCCTTGTTCTTGGCGAGCAGGATGAGGTGGTCGGCGTGCTGGCTCTCCTTGACTTTATAGTCGTCGACGACGTAGAACTCGCACCCGATGATGTACTTGATGCCCCGCTTCTTGCACTCTTCGGCAAAGTAGAGCGAGGCGTACATGTTCCCGTGATCGGTGACGGCGACGGCATTGATGCCGTTCTTTTCGCAGTGTTCGACGAGCTCGTCCACCTTGACGGCGCCGTCGAGCAGGCTGTATTCGGTATGAAGATGAAGATGTACAAAATCAGTCATAATATTCACGAAAAAATTCACGAAATTCTTTGCTCTCTCCCCCCTTGCCCACCCCTTAAGGGGTGGGTGTCACGGCAACGCCGTGACGGAAGGGGTGTCGTTCGAAAAGAATTTCCGTGAGGAAATCTTCCTCGTACATCAACCGAGTCACTCTCAAAATCGCTCGGTTTTTACAGTAAGCCGCAGGTGTGCGGCAAATGTTGTCCCGCAGCGCAGAAGCGCGGTTCTGCTCGCGGTAATGAATCCCACCTCAGTCACCTTCGGTGACAGCTCCTCCCGGGAGGCGCCAAGTTGCCCTCTCCGTGGGAGGGGGACAAAGGGGGTGGGGCGAGTTCTTAATATGTCATGCTGAACGGAGGCGTCAGCCGAAGTTGCCCCGCGCGCGTTCTATTCTCTAAGCGCGGCACAAGCCCGAAGGGCGAAGTCAGCATCGCCGCGGCATTAAGAGCCCTTCTCTGCCGTCATACCGAGGACGTAGCCCGAGCGTATCCCCTTGTCCAACAACGACCAAGGGGATTCTCTCGCCCTTCGGGCTCGGAATGACGGAGTACCACAGAGGCATTCTCATTATGTCATGGTGAGCCGCCGCAAAGCGGCGTGTCGAATCCATCGCCGTAGCATTAAAACAAGGCGACCCTTCGACACGCTACTCGCCTACGACTCGTGCCGCGCGAGAATAGAATGCGGGCGGGGCAGGGTGACAATTTCAGAACGCCTGTTTGTTTCCCGTCATACCGACGACCAAGCGAAGCGCGGGAGGAGTGTATCCCCTCGTACGCAGTCCGCTTTGCATGTGGGGATTCTCTCGCCCTT
>CANROI010000194.1 GCA_947632165.1 uncultured Clostridia bacterium | reverse complement strand
GCTTTAGGCGGGGAAGAATTGGGGGAGATTGCCTATCGCTCCGAGGTCTCGGCGGAGTACACCTTCACCAATCCGACCCATGAACCGCTTCTGCTGCCGCTCGCTTATCCCTTCGGCGCCGCCCCGGGCTACGGGGTAAGAGAGGAGTTGTCTCGCTACACGGTGCAGGGGGCGGAACCCGTCCTGCGGCACACCCTCGCGGCATCCTTCGCCGAAAACGGAGCGCCCAGCATTGCGGAAGGCCCGCGCGCGGCGGGCGCGCTGCGCTACGACGCCCCCGTGACCGTCTACCGCTACCGCATGATCCCCGAACGGGGGACGTCGGATTGGAGCTCTGTCATGGCGGACTTTGCGGGGCTCGGGGATCCCGCCGCGACCCGCGTCATGCTGAGCGAATTTTCCCACACGGGCATGGGGGAGGAGGACGTGATCGGCATCTGGGGGAACAGCTTCCGCGAGGGCCCGCGGGAGTTCTCCCTCTTCGTGATCGGTGCGCCGCTCTTCCACATGCCCGAATGGCAGCTCTGCGATCACTTCCAAGCCGACGTCCCGACCGCGGGCAGCGTGGAGCTCATCGGCAGCGAAGAGAGCACGTTCGGCGCGCTCGTCATGCAAAAAAGCCCCCAAAGCGGCGTGCGCGGGGACGATTGGTTCAATGCCGTGCTCGATCGCCTTTCTCAGCTCGACGGCACGGCCTCCGGCCGCCTGACGCTGCGCGCCGGAGAGGACGATCTGAACGTGGAGGATCGGCTCATGCGTTGGTATTGCTTCGAGCTCGAGCTCCCCGCGCAGGGGAGCGCCTCGGTGACCCTTTCGGCGCCGCTCTTTCCCACGGTCATGGGGGGATCGGGGGGCACGGTCTATGAATTTCGCTTATCGGCGGGCATCCGGACGCTCGTCTCCCATCGGACGGAGGTCGTGACGGACCAACCGTTCGAAAGCAGCCTCCCTTTTTCGGCGACGGACCGCGGTTATTGCTACGAGGGCGAGGGGGAATACGGCAGTGTGGCGTTCCGCATCCTGTCCGATGTTCCCTTCTCGGACGATCGGGAGGGCGGCTCGCTGTGGGGGTTCGTCCCTCTGCTGTTCCCGCTGCTCCTTGCCGAACTGCTGCTCGAAGGGGCGTTCGGGTGGTTCTCGGCGCCCTTCCTATGGGGCCTGCTCGCGTGGATCGTGTTCGCTGCCATCGGGGCGGTGCTTGCGATCGTTTTGACGCGCAGAAAGAAGTGATCAGACGCCCGGCTTCGGAACGGGGCGGGGGATCGGGAAGGGCTTGTGCGGCAGCCGCCTGATCCTCGGGCCCGAGGGCGGTTCCTTCCCGTCCTTCCCGTCCTTCCCGTCTTTTTCGTCTTTATCGTCGGGACATTCGTCGGGGCAGTCGTCGGGACATTCGTCGGGGCAGTCGTCGGGGCATTTGTCGGGGCATTTGTCGGGGCATTTGTCGGGGCATTTGTCGGGGCATTTGTCGGGGCATTTGTCGGGGCAGTCGTCGTCTTCGGATTCGTCCTGCCCGGTCAGCGTGATCTCGGGAACTTCATGGGGGAAGCTGTCGTTCGGCGCGCTCTGCGGCATGACGGTCGTATCGCAGCCCGAAACGCAGGTCAACGAGAGTGCAAAAAGAAAGGTAAAAAGCAATGTAACGGTGGTTTTGATCGGTTTCATGCCGGTAGTATGGGAAGAATGGGGCGAAATATGCTTGCTTTTCTCCCCGAGACGTGCTATAATGGAGCTGTTCCTGAGCGGAAAGAGAAATCTGACGGCAAAGGGTCGGCGAAAAAAGATGCGCGCAGATCTTGCGTGGTTTTCCCCTGTCCCGTGCCGCGGAACAGGGGGATTTTTTATGGAAGAAAAACGGCTCGCGGTGTTGTCCCTGATCCTCGAAAACCGGGAGGAGACGGCGCGCCTCAACGCGCTGCTCTCCGAGTACGGCGAATACATCGTCGGGAGAATGGGGATACCTTATCACGCAAAGGGCGTCTCGGTCATCTGCGTGGTGCTTGACGCGCCCTCGGGCGAGATCAACGCCCTGACGGGTAAGCTCGGCCAGCTCGGCGGCGTCTCCGCCAAGACGCTGTTCAGCAAATATTGAAAAACATTTTAAGGAGTAACGATATGAAGAAAGGTTTTGCGGTCTTGACCGCGGTCATTGCGCTCGGCGCGGCGTTCGGCGCCGCGGCGTGCAGAGAAACGCCCACGCCCGCTCCCGGTGCGCCGGTGCTCGAATTTGCGGGGAGCCTGCAGACGCTCTACGGCGAAAACGGCTATCCGCAGGCGGTGCTCGTCGCCAAGAAGTCCGTCATCGAGCGCGATCCCGCGGCGGTCGCCCGTATGACTGCCTATATGGAGGGCGCGGAGGGCTATCTTGCGGCGGCTGATCCCGCCGGGATCGTCGGCCTGCTCTCGGGGAAGTATGCGGAGGGGCTTGCGCCCTCTCTGAATGCGAAGAATCTGACCAAGACCGTCATCGGGAACTGTTCGGTGAACTTCACTGCGGCGAAGGAAGCGAAGGGGGAGGTGAACGCCTTTCTCGGCAAGCTCATCGACCTCGACGAAAGTTTTACCGCCATGCCCGAGGACGCTTTCTACTATGAGGGCGGCGCGGAGGCGGGGGAGCAAACGGGCAAGTATTCGGTCTATGCGCCCGACGGCGCGCCCGC
>CANROI010000193.1 GCA_947632165.1 uncultured Clostridia bacterium | reverse complement strand
GTGGAGGAGAGCCTTGCCGTCAACGACAGCGCCGTTTTGAAGGAGATCGCGGAATACCTCAATATTCTCGACGCCATCGACACGGCAAAGATCGCCGTCGTCACGAAAAAAGCGGTGGGGCTTGGGTATTCTCTCTTCGCCGCGAAGTCCGCGGGATTCGACTATACCTATGCGCTTGCAACGGCTCAGATCGCGCTGTTCGGCAGCGAGAAGGGCGCAGAGATCGTCTATGCGGACGATAAAAGTGCGGATAAAGAGGCGCTCATCGCGCGCTACTTTGAGGAATACGCCGATCCCGTCCATGCGGCAAAGAGCGGATACCTCGACAATGTGATCGAGCCGCAATTTTTGAAGCAGTATCTCGTCGCGTCTCTGCAGATGCTTGTGAGGTGAGACGATGTTGAACCTGTTGGACGGATTTTTCAAGATGGATCTCGGCGAAGGCGCGTTCTATGCCGTCTTCGGATTTGTGTTCGTCTTTGTCGGGATCGCCGTGCTCATCCTGATATTTACCGGGCTCGGCGCCCTCATGAACAAGCTCACGGCGCTTTTCGCGAAGAAGAAGGATGAAAAACGCACATCCGAAGCCGCAAAAGCGCCCAAAGCGACCCGTGGCGCCCCCCGCAATGCGGAGCCTGCAAGAGAGGGCGCCGTGCCGGAAGAGATCGCGGCGGTCATTGCGGCGGCGATCGCGGCCTACTATGACGGAGCGAACGAAACGTGCGGCTTCGTCGTGAGAAGGATCAGAAGGATCTGATCGTCCGCGGCGAACGGCGCCTGCGGTTTTGATACGGAATTTTAACGAAAAATAAGGAGTAACCTATGCGTAATTTTATCATAACGGTTGACGGCAAGAAATACGAAGTCGGCGTTGAAGAGGTGGGGGCTCTCGCGCCCGCCACAGCGGCTTCCCCCGCGGCAGCTCCCGCACCCAAAGCGGCGCAGCCTGTTCCCGCGGCGGCGAACGGGACCAAGGTCCTCTCGCCCTTCCCGGGGCTCATCAAGAGCCTGCATTTCCAGAGCGGCGCTTCCGTCAAGAAGGATCAGCCCATCCTCGTGCTCGAGGCAATGAAGATGGACAACGATATCACCGCCCCCTGCGACGGCGTTGTCACCTATCAGGTCCAGAAAGGCGCCAACGTCGAATCGGACGCCGTGCTCGCGATCATCGGATAAGCGGAGAGAGATATGTTGGTAAATCTGCTTGACCTCGATATCGGAGGGATCTTTTCGAACCTCGTGAATAAAATGGGCTTCATGAACGGGACATGGCAAAATTATGTCATGCTCGCGATTGCTTGTGTGCTCTTTTTCCTTGCGATTGTGAAGAAGTTCGAGCCCATGCTGCTTTTGCCCATTGCATTCGGGATGTTCCTCATCAACATTCCCGGTGCAGAGGCGATCCTGTGGGGGGAGTATAAGGAGGGCGCGGAGCATATTTTCGACAACGTCACCCCGGAGTCCCGCGGGCTCTTGTGGTATCTCTCCTACGGCGTAGATAAGGTCATCTATCCTCCGCTCATCTTTTTGGGGATCGGCGCAATGACCGATTTCGGTCCGCTCATTGCCAATCCCAAGAGCATGTTCATCGGCGCGGGCGCACAGCTCGGCATTTTCATCGCGCTCTTCGGAGCGATCCTGCTCGGGTTCGAGGGCGCGGCGGCCGCGGCAATCGCGATCATCGGCGGCGCGGACGGCCCGACCGCCATCTATGTGACGCAAAAACTTGCGCCTACACTGTTGCCGGCAATCGCCATTGCGGCATACTCCTACATGGCGCTCATTCCCGTCATACAAAAACCGGTCATGCGGCTTTTGACGACGAAAAAAGAGCGCATGATCCGCATGAAGCCCCTTCGTCAGGTCTCCAAGGCGGAAAAGATCATCTTTCCCATTGCGATCACTTTGGTCGTCGGCATCTTCCTGCCGGACGCGATCCCGCTGCTCGGCATGCTCATGCTCGGGAACCTGCTGCGCGAATCGGGGGTCGTGGATCGGCTCTCCTCGCAGGCGCAGAACGGGCTCATGAACACGGTCACGATCTTTTTGGGGATCGCGGTCGGCTGCAAGGCGAAGGGGGAAGTGTTCCTCACGACGGATACGCTCGGGATCATTCTCATCGGCGTCATCGCGTTCTACTGCGGCACGATCGGCGGACTTCTTACCGCAAAGATCATGTGCAAGCTCACGAAGGGCAAGATCAACCCGCTCATCGGTTCGGCCGGCGTTTCGGCGGTACCCATGGCGGCGCGCATCTCGGAGGACGTGGGCAGGGAGTACGATCCGCAGAACCACCTGCTGATGCACGCGATGGGGCCCAATGTGGCGGGAGTCATCGGCTCGGCGCTCGCCGCTGGCGTGCTCTTGGCATGCTTTGGGTAAAAGTTCACGAAATTCTTTGCTCGCGCCACCTCCCTTGGCTCCCCCTTGAGGGGGAGCTGTCACCGTAGGTGACTGAGGGGGTGTCGTTCGAAAAGAATTTCCGTGATGAAAAGTGCTCCTACGTCCTAACTCGCTCTCCTCTCGTTCGTTTCATCGAACAATAAGCCGAAAGGATTCGGCAAATTGTGGGCGCTTATGGAAAAGCGCGGTTTTCCAACGCGCAGTAATTTGGGAAGCGCAAATGCGTTCTGAATTGTCACCCTGAACGAAGCGTAGCGGAGTTGAAGGGTCGCCTTATTATCATGCG
>CANROI010000192.1 GCA_947632165.1 uncultured Clostridia bacterium | reverse complement strand
CGCTTTGCACTGACAATCAGCGCGAGGGGTCGCGCAAATGTTGTCCCGCAGCGCAAAAGCGCGGTTTTGCTCGCGGAAGTGAATTAGAACGAAAAGCATTTTCTAATAATGTCATACTGAGCCGCCACGCAGTGGCGTGTCGAAGTATCGCCGCAGCATTAAAAACAAGGCGATGTTTCGACAAGCTCAACATGACACAATTTGAGAGCGCCTGTCGGTTTCCCGTCATACCGAGCGGAGCGAGCGTATCCCCTTGTAGCAGTCCGCTTTGAATGAGGGGATTCTCTCACCCCTTCGGGGGTT
This sequence comes from uncultured Clostridia bacterium, assembly GCA_947632165.1. Classification (GTDB taxonomy): domain Bacteria; phylum Bacillota; class Clostridia; order Christensenellales; family Borkfalkiaceae; genus Gallimonas. The sequence continues at coordinate 2,454 of CANROI010000192.1, read as the reverse complement.
CGGAATGACAGGGGAAACAGAGCCCCCTTGCCCACCCCTTGAGGGGTGGGTATCACGGCAATGTCGTGACGGAAGGGGTGTCGTTTGTAAAGAATTTCCGTGAGCGAATTTTTCGCACCATGTCCCAACAAGTGCGAAATTGATTTTAATGTTTAACTAACTTAGCCGGGAGTGCCGGGCAAATCCGTTTCCGTGAGATAAACTGTTACCTTATATTTGTAGTCCTTATAGGTTGTATCATCTGTCTTCGGCGTCTCGCAACTAGTGGTTCCGGCAGCGGTTACCTTGGTGATTACAAGATTTCCGATATCACCATCTTTGGTCACACCGGCAACAGCGGTCCAACCAAGTTCTTTTTTCGTTTCGCTGTCAAGCTTATAATTTTCATAGTTCAACAAAATGGCAGATGCAGCAGCGCCTCTTACAGCACGTTCATTTGCAAGTTTTACGTTTTCTTCGGCCTCATTCAGAGCGCCCACGAACAGCGGGACTGCAATCGCAACCAGGATTGCGATGATCGCGACGACGATCAGGAGTTCGGCAAGCGTAAAACCTTTCTTGCTGTTTCTTTTCAACATAGTTTCTTTTCTCCTTATAAAATCATGATTTTTTTATATAATCGCCATCGGGACGAAATGGCGCTTATACCGCATGTCCGGGTGCGCATGGATTAACCTAATCCGCGCGCATTTTTGAGGAGAAAAAGAGGGCAAATGTGCCAAATTTTTGAAATAGTTTGAATAATCTTCGAAAAATTTTTGTATTTTTACTTGACGAAACCGTGTTTTAGGGGTATACTGTAAAAGAAAGGTACATGGATTAGGTTAATCCATGTACCCTATCTTTTTTTGCGGCGCTTTGCCGTATTTTTTTATGTTTTTTACGCCGTCCGTCCCGCAAGGGACGGACGGCGGCGTACCTTTTTTCTCAGTTTGCCGTTTTCACGAGGGTGATCGTCGCTTTTTCGCCGTTGATCTCGAGCTCCTTGGTGAAGCCCTCGGCCTCCCCCTCTTCGACCTTGCCCGCAAGCACATCGGCGGCAAATTCGCCGCTTTGCAGCACCTTGAGGGTGCGCCCCTCGGCGCCGCTGTAGAACACCGCGATACGGTCGGTGACCTCGAACCCCGCCTCTTTCCGCATCGTCTGGATGCGGGAGACGAGCTCGCGCCGGGCGCCCTCGAGCAGCAGATCCTCGGTCAGCGCCGTGTTGAGCGCGACCGTGATCCCGCCGCCCGCCGCCGAGACGAACCCTTCCGCCGACTCGGTGAAAATCTGCAGATCCTCCTCGAGCAGGGTGACTTCGCCCTCGAGATCGACGGTGTAGCTGCCCTCTTCGCGCACTTTGGCGACGACTTCGCCCGCGTCGCACTCCGCGAGGAATGCCGAGATGAGCCTGAGCTTTTTGCCGTATTTGGGCCCGAGGGTGCGGAGCTGCGGCTTCAGCGTATACCGCACGAGTTTTTCGCCGCTGCGCGCATAGCGCAGGGATTTGACGTTGAGTTCGTCGAGCACGACCGCCTCGAGCTCCTTGCCCATGCCGAGGTCGCGGTCGCTGGCGACGATCATCTCCGACAGGGGCTGGCGGTTCTTGACGTTGCCGCTGCTCCGCGCCGCCCGCCCGAGTTCGACAACCTTGAGCACTTCCTCCATGCCCTCTTCGAGCGCGGCGTCGATGTAGCGCGCGTCCGAAGCGGGATAGTCGCACAAATGCACCGAGATCGGCGCTTCGGGATAGAATGCGGGCACGAGGTTCCGGTAGATCATTTCCGCCATAAAGGGCGTATAGGGCGCGAGGAGTTTTGCGAGCGTGACGAGCACGGTGTAGAGCGTGGTATACGCCGCGGCCTTGTCCTCGGTCATCTCCGGGCCCCAATAGCGGTCGCGGCCCCGCCGCACATACCAATTGGAGAGCTCGTCGCAATAGTCCTGGATGAGCCGCGCGCTGTCCGTGATGTTGTACTCCGAGAGCAATTTGTCCACCTTGCCCACGAGGGTGTTGAGCTTCGAGAGCGCCCACTTATCCATGAGGGAGAGCTTGCATTTCCGAAGATCGTATTTGCTCGGATCGTACTTGTCGATCTCGGCATAGAGCGCGAAGAAGGCGTAGGTGTTCCAGAGGGTGCCCTGGAATTTGCGCTGCGCTTCGGAGACCGCCTCCGCCCCGAAGCGGGACGGGATCCACGGCGCGCTGTTCGTGTAGAAGTACCATCTCACGGCGTCCGCGCCCTGCTTGTCGAGCACGCTCCACGGATCGACGACGTTCCCCTTATGCTTGCTCATCTTGATGCCGTTCTTATCGTTGACGTGCCCCAAAACGATGCAGGTCTTGAAGGGCGCGCGGTCGAAGAGAATGGTCGAGATCACGAGGAGCACATAAAACCAGCCGCGGGTCTGATCGACCGCCTCGGAGATGAAGTCGGCGGGGAATGTCTCCTCGAAGAGGTCCTTGTTCTC
>CANROI010000191.1 GCA_947632165.1 uncultured Clostridia bacterium | reverse complement strand
CGGCAGAGGCCGATGCCCTGCGCGCCGAACGCCGCCGCCTGCTTCGCATCCTTGGGGGTATCCGCATTGGTGCGCACGCCCAAAGCCTTGTATTTATCCGCAAGTTCCATGATCCTGCCGAAATAGCCCGAACTCGGATCTGCGGGAATGGTGGGAATGATGCAGTTATAGATCGTACCGGTGGAGCCGTCGAGGGAAATGCCGTCGCCCTCATGATAGGTCTTGCCGGCGAGGGTGAAGCACTTGTTCTCTTCGTCCATCTTGATGTCGCCGCAGCCGGAGACGCAGCAGGTGCCCATGCCGCGCGCCACGACCGCCGCGTGCGACGTCTGACCGCCGCGCACCGTGAGGATGCCCTGCGCGAACTTCATGCCCTCGATGTCTTCGGGAGAGGTCTCGAGGCGGACGAGGACGACTTTCTTGCCCTTCTTGCCTTCCTTGACGGCGTCTTCCGCGGTGAACACGATCGTGCCCGCAGCCGCGCCGGGGGAAGCCGCGATGCCCTTGCCGACGACGTTGTTCTTATCCGCCTCTTTGAGCGCCTTGGGATCGAACTGAGGGTGAAGGAGCATATCGAGGGACTTTGCGTCGATCTGCATGAGCGCTTCTTTCTCGGTAATCATGCCCTCGTCGATGAGGTCGCAGGCGATCTTGATCGCAGCGGCCGCCGTACGCTTGCCGTTACGGGTCTGGAGCATGTAGAGCTTCTCGTTCTCGACGGTGAACTCCATATCCTGCATGTCGCGGTAGTGGGATTCGAGGATCCTGCAGACTTCCTGGAACTGCTTGTAGACTTCGGGGAAGACTTCCGCCATCTTGGCAATGGGCATGGGAGTGCGGACGCCGGCGACGACGTCTTCGCCCTGCGCATTGGTGAGAAATTCGCCCATGAGGCCCTTCTCGCCCGTCGCGGGATTGCGGGTGAACGCAACGCCCGTGCCGCAGTTATCGCCCATGTTGCCGAATGCCATCATCTGCACGTTGACCGCGGTGCCCCAGCTGTAGGGGATGTCGTGATCCATGCGGTAGACGTTCGCGCGGGGGTTGTCCCACGAACGGAAGACGGCCTTGATCGCCTCGAAGAGCTGTTCCTTGGGGTCGGAGGGGAAGTCTTTGCCGATCTTCGCCTTATATTCCGCCTTGAACTGCTGCGCGAGCGTCTTGAGGTCCTCTGCGTTGAGTTCGACGTCCTGCGTGACGCCCTTCTTTTCCTTCATCTCGTCGATGAGCTTTTCAAAGTATTTCTTGCCGACTTCCATGACGACGTCGGAGAACATCTGGATGAATCTTCTGTAGCAGTCATACGCCCAGCGGGGATTGCCCGACTTCTTGGCGAGGACTTCGACGACCTCTTCGTTGAGGCCGAGGTTGAGGATGGTATCCATCATGCCGGGCATGGAAGCGCGCGCGCCCGAACGGACGGAGACGAGCAGCGGGTTCTCCTTATCGCCGAACTTCTTGCCCGTGATCTTCTCCATCTTGTCGATGTACTCCATGATCTCGGCCTGGATCGAGGGATTGATCTGTCTGCCGTCTTCATAGTACTGCGTGCAGGCCTCCGTCGAGATGGTGAACCCCTGGGGGACGGGGAGACCGATGTTGGTCATTTCCGCCAGGTTCGCGCCCTTGCCGCCGAGGAGTTCGCGCATGTTCGCGTTACCTTCGGTAAAAAGATAACAATACTTTTTTGCCATTGATATATTCCTCCTGAATTTTTACGGATTGATCCATTAGCCATTGTACACTATTTTTCCGCAAATTTCAAGTGCTTTTCGGAAATTTTTGGCGGAATCGCGAAAATATGGCGGCGCTCACGCGCGCGCTTTGCTTGACGGCGGAAATGCCGCCCGCAAAGGGGGCGGATCCGCCGCCATTTTTGGGCGCAGAAAAAATTTTTTCGCGATTTTCAAAGGGATTGACTTTTTTTGCGTTTCATGGTACAATAATCGTGTTATATAAAAAGAAAACCATTCGCGAGGTAAAAAGATGATCCAATACTCCCTCAAAGCGCTCTCCGCCGACGAACTCTCCTTCAAGGTCAATCCGCTCAAGGCGGCGCCCGACACCAAGTTCGAGATCAAGCCCTTCTTCTCCCGCCAGATCAGGCAGGCGAACGAGAACCCCAAGATCAACATCGTGATCCTCGAATGCAAGATCGAGAGTACGGAGGAATCCCCCAAGCCCTTCAACCTGCTCGCCCGCTTTGTGGGCGTGTTCGAGGTCAACAACATGACGACGGATGAGGACCGCCGCATCTTCGCGATCAACGCGACGGAGACGATGTTCCCCTACCTCCGCGCCGCGGTCACCAACCTCACCGCCGACGCGCTCATCAACCCGCTCACCCTGCCCGTCGTGCCGGGCGCGACGCTCTTCCCCGACGACCGCGGGCCCAACCAATACACCCTCAACTTCGACCCCACCGTGTTGAATTGAATCACCGAAGAATGCGGCGTCCGCCGCGGCAACAAGCCGCGGCGGACGCCTTTTTTATTTTCACGTTCTCATGCCGCCCGAGCATTTTCAATCCTTCTCGGCGCAGATCTTATCGAAGAAGTCGAGGAGGGTCGCCCACTTCTTTTCACGGTTGTCCCGCTCGTTCAAAAATTCGTGGCGGGACTTTTCGAACAGCACGAGCTCCACTTCCTTCATGCCCTGCGCGCGGTAGTAGTCGGCGAGCTTTTTGACGCCCTCGCCCATCTCCCCGACCGCGTCCTGCGCGCCCGACACGAGGAGCACGGGCAGCGCCTGCGGCAGCCC
>CANROI010000190.1 GCA_947632165.1 uncultured Clostridia bacterium | reverse complement strand
CTCGATCGCGCTGCCGATGGGCTGCGCCGTCATCACGAGTCCCGCGCCGCCGCCGAAGGGATAGTCGTCGCACTTTTTTTGTTTGCTCTCGGTGTAGTCGCGGATGTTCACGACCTCGATCGTGAGCTTCCCCTCTTTGACCCCTCTGCCGACGATGCTGCCGAAGAGGGGCGCGAACATTTCCGGGAAGAGCGTTAAAATGGTGATCTTCATAGCACCGCCACTTCTTTGAACCGTTTTTCGTTGACCGTGATCCTCTTTTCCGCCACGTCGATCTCCGTGATCACGCCCTTCACGGCGGGGAAGAGCACCTCTTTTCCCTCGCGCTCCAACGTGTAGATGTCGCTCGCCGCCTGACGGATGTCCTTGAGGACGCCGAGCCTTGCCCCCTCCTCCGTGAAAATTTCACAGCCGAGCAGGTCGGCGATATAATATCTCCCCTCACCGGGGTCGGGCGCCTCGGAGCGCGGGATGAAGAGCTCCTTCCCGCGCAGCAGTTCGGCGGCGTTGCGGTCGGGCACTCCCTTGAGCCCGAGGAAGGCGACCCCCGCGCCGAGACGGACGGAGAGCAGTTTCGTCTCCTCGCCGTCCAAAAATACCCGCTTCAGGCCGAGAAAACTCTCCGCCCCGTCCGTATAGGGCTTCACCTTGACCTCGCCGCGGATGCCCTGCGGCTTCAGGATGATGCCGATCTTCAACATTTCTTCGCTCATATCAGAATCCGAACAGCCGGTCTACGGCGCGGCGGACGCCCTCCTGCGTCCGCTCCTTCTCCTCGGCGCTCTTCACGATCGCGACCTTCTCGCGGTCCGAAAAGCGCTCGAAAAGCTCGAAGTACTTTGCCCTGATCGCGCGCTGGCGCTCGAGCGTCTCATAGCGCTCCGTCTCGCCGCGGCGGGAGACCCGCTTCATCCCCTCCTCGGGGGGGATGTCGATAAACACGGTGAGATCGGGCACGAGCTCCATCGCGGGCGCGTTCAGCGAGATGACCCACTCGAGCGGCACGAGCCCGCCGTTGTAGGCAAAGGAGGAGAGATAGTACCGATCGCAGAGCACGGTGATCCCCTCTTTGAGCTTCTGTCGGATCCCGTTGAGGCGGTTGTTGATGTGGTCGAGCCGATCGGCGGCGAACAGTGCCGCGATGGTATGCTCGTCCGTCTCGATCCGCCCCGTCATGCAGGCGTGAATGAGCGCGCCGAAGGGGGAATCCGTGGGCTCGCGCGTGAGATAGGTCTCCACCCCGCGGCCCTCGAGATATTTGGAGAGGAGTTTGAGCTGCGTGCTCTTGCCGCTGCCGTCGCACCCCTCGAATACAATGAATTTACCTTTCTCAGCCATATATTCGATTATACCAAAAAAACGAGAGCTTGTCAAGGGACGGCGGCGCGCACGGCTTGCAAAGTTGCAAAGTTCCTCTGTTAATGATAAAATGGTGCCGATACAGGCCGGGAGCGCCCCGGCGCCACGGAGATTTTTCATGCGGAAATTCAAAGAGATCCCCCATGTGAGGCCGGACTACGCCGCGCTTAGAAAATCAGAACAGCGGCGCGCGGGCTTCTGCCCGCGCGCCGCCGATTTTATAAAATCCTTATTTCTATTCTACCTTATTTATTTATATAATCATTATTTTCACACTGCTTTTTCTATTCGTTCCGATCCGCCATGAAGTTCGGCTTTTGATATCCGTTCGCTTGCCTGAAATCCTCCACCAGAATTTTGATGTGCTCCGTCTGCTCGGGCGTGAGCCCGTCCGCGCAGATGGTACTCTGCCCGGGGAGGCCGAGCAGGTAGTCGGTGGAGACGTCGAAAAAACTTGCGATCTTCACGAGCATCTCGATCGAGGGCAAAATATTGTCGTTCTCCCAATTCGACACGCACTGTTTGCTGACATGCAGCCGCGCCGCCAGCTCCACTTGACTGAGATTCCTCAATTTTCTCAATTTTTTAATATTCTCATTGAGCATTCGCGCTCCCCCTTCCGAAATTTTTCCGATTTTTGTCAAATTTCACGATACTATTGTAAAAAATCTCTTGACATTTACAAAATACTTTGGTGTATTGATTATGGACTTCGGCGCAAAACCGTATGCTTTTCCCCGAAAAACATGCCTGCGCGATGAGGAGGAACCAATGAAAAAGCGCGCTGTATTCACGGCGGCATGCGTTGCCCTTGTGCTGCTGTTGATTTTTGATCTATGCCTGTGTTTTCTGCTCGTCGGCGTGAAAGAGAGCAGCGGCGGAGGGGGCGTGATCCTCGACCCGAACGCCCAGACGGAGCGGCCGGGCGGCAGCGAATCGGTGAAGGGCCCGACGATCAAGGGGTTTTCCTCGCTCACGATCCCGCCCGAGCTCAAGACGGTCGCGATCGATCTCTACAATCCCACCGAAAACAACGGGCTCTACTATCTGACATTCGAACTTCGGCTCCCGGACGAAAGCGAACAGGGGTATGAAGTACTGTTCAAGACGGGCTATGTGGAGCCCGGCCTGCACATCTATCAGGTGACGCTCTCCCACGGGCTGAAAGCGGGGGAATATACGGCGCAGCTGCTCATTCAACCCTATCGGATGAAGGGGCTCACCCCCACGAACAATGTGTCCGCCGTGGTAAAACTGACGGTCAAATGAGGTGATGACGGGTTCGTCCCGCGATCATAAATAATTTTATCAGAGGTGTTTTTATGAAAAAGAGAAACTTGGTGCTCTTCGGCACCGCTGCTACGCTCTCGTTGGCAATTGCCGGCTCCATCGGCGCAGTCACCGCTTCCGCC
>CANROI010000189.1 GCA_947632165.1 uncultured Clostridia bacterium | reverse complement strand
TGAAATACATAGAATTTAACTTTCCCATCTATCGTAACGGGGAGGAGGTCAGAAAATTTATGTGTGAAAGCAATTCCAATGTTGAGACGCTTGTCCTGCTCAATCGAAAATAAACGGGTGCGGGGCAGTTTGCCCCGACGGAGGAAAAAAATGAAGAGGAAAACAGTATGCATTGCCGCGCTCTGCGCGGGTCTTTTGGCGCTCTCCGGGTGCAACGGAGTGTATGACAACCCCGGCGATAAGTTGGGCGGCGGCGGAACGGCGACGAACTTCCCCGAAGAGAGCACGATCGCACTCGAAGGGGAGGCAGAGAAGGTTCTGCCCGTCATCTCCTATCCGGACAACGTGCCGAACGGCACCGGGCTTTTAAGCGGAGGCACGGTTACGGCCGCGGGCGACTATCTCGTGGAGGGCGAGGCGTCCGCGATCCGGATCGAAGCCGAGCACGTCCGTCTCTTCCTGCGCGGGGCCTCGCTCAAGGGCGAAAAGAGCGCCATCGAGAGCGATTATTCGTTCACGGTCGTGCTCATCGGCGAGAACCGGGCGGAGAGCACCGACCCGGACGGCGCGAATGCCGTCGACTGCAAGGGGGAGCTCGTGCTCTGCGGCGAGGGCTCGCTGGAGGTCGTCTCCACAAAGAACGCGATCAAGGCGGGTTCCGTGCAGGTCGTCGGCGCGACGCTCGGCCTCACGGCCGAAAAGGACGGCATCCACGCCGAGATCGACGGCTATGACGCCCTCACGGCGGCGCCCGCACTTTCCTATGCGGACGGCGGCTATGTCAACTTCGAGGGCGCAAAGGTCACCGTGCGGTCGGGGGACGACGGCGTGCAGGCCGATACGTTCGTGCGCGTCTCGGGAGAGAGCGTGCTCGATATCACCGCAAACGGCGGCACGCCGGAGAAGATCACCGATTACAGCTCGGACAACGGCAGCGGCAAGGGGATCAAGGCGGGCGCGCTCGATTGGGGCGCGGAGGGCGAAGAACTTGCGGAGGGGGACTATCTCATCGCAGTCGAGAGCGGGACGGTCACGATCGACGCATGCGACGACGCCATCCATTCGGACGGCACCATCGTGATCTCGGGCGGGACGCTCAGCCTCACTTCAGGCGACGACGCCGTCCATGCGGAAAAACTGCTCTCGGTCAAGGGCGGCTCCGTCTTGGTGGCGCGGTCCTATGAGGGGCTCGAGGGCGAGAAGATCGAGATCTCCGGCGGCAGGATCGGGGTCACGTCGGTGGACGACGGCATCAATGCGGCCAACGGGAAACAAACCATTCCCGGCAGGGGCGATCCCGACTGCCACATCATCATTTCGGGCGGCGACGTCACGGTCAACGCCGAGGGCGACGGGCTGGATTCCAACGGTTCCATCCTGATCTCCGGCGGGAACACGATGGTTGCGGGCTCCTCCCGCTCGGACAACGCCGCGCTCGACGCGGACAGCAATGTGATCGTGAACGGCGGCAACCTCGTTGCGGCGGGTTCGCTCGGCATGGTGCAGACCCCGGCGCGCAACTCCGCACAGAACGTGCTCTCCTACGCCTCGCGGCGGATCGCCACGGGCACCGAGCTCGCCCTCTGGGATGAAAGCGGCGTGGTCCTGCTTTCCTATACGACGGTCAAGGAATGCCGTTCGGTCATTCTTTCCACCCCCCTTCTGAAGCAGGGGCAGACCTACCGCCTCTACGGAGGCAGCACCGAGCTGTGCCAATTCACGGTGGAATCGGTGATCACATCGGTGGGAACGGGCTTCGGCCTCGACCCGCATGAGCCCGCGGGCGGCTTCGGGCGCTGAGAAGAAGACCGGCCCCGTGCCGGGCGCAAATCTATACAGCAAATCAATACGAAAAGGAGGAATCATGATGGATGAATTAAAAGGAATCGGCAGCGAGGGGACGCTCGCATATTACGAGAACGGCGATGTGTATGACATCGACGGCGAGACGCTGCTCGGCCACTACGGCAACGGCGAGATCAGAAGTCCCGACGGCTTTGTAGAGGCCCTCTACGGCGATGGGGAGGTCAAAACCCTCGACGGCTTTGTAGAGATCTTCTACGGCGACGGCGAGATCACGGACTCGGACAGAGATCCGATCGGTTATTATGACGGTGCGGACGACGGCGCCGCGGCCGCCATGTACTTCATCCTCGACTGGGAGGAGGAGCAGCAGCTGCAACAGCAGCTGCTCGAAGAAGAAGAGGAACGCCTCCGCCTCGAAGAAGAGGAAGAGGAGGAGAGGCGCCGCCTTGAAGAGGAGGAAGAGGAGGAGCGGCAGCGCCTCGAAGAAGAGATGGAGGAAGCGGCGGAGTACGGCATTTGGTAAGGCTCCGCGTTCTCCCGCAACGAAAAAATCAAGGGGGTAATTATGCCTTTTATCGAAAGTAAGATCACGCTCAAACTCACCGCGGAGCAGAAGGAGCGCGTCAAGACGCGCTTCGGCAAGGCGATCTCGGCGCTCCGCAAGGGGGAGAGCTACCTCATGGTCGGATTTGAAGACGGCTACGAGCTCTACTTCGCGGGCAAAAAGCTCGAGAAGGGCGCCTATGTCTCGGTCAGCCTGTTCGGGAGTGCAAGCTCCTCCGACTGCGAGAAGATGACGGGGCTCGTCTGCGACATTCTCAAGGAGGAGCTCGGCATTCCCGCAGACGCGGTGTATGTCACCTACCATCCCGTCTCCGATTGGGGATGGAACGGTTCCGACTTCTGAGCGATATAAGGGGCTTGCCGCCCCTTTTTTGTATGAAAACGCTTGTCAAATGCGGCGCGAAATGGTAAAATAAT
>CANROI010000188.1 GCA_947632165.1 uncultured Clostridia bacterium | reverse complement strand
TTTTTCTTTCTCCTTATAAAAAAATCATGATTTTTTATATACGCGCCGCAGGGACGTTGCGGCGAATATATCGGTTACACGCGTGAACGCGGATTACATTATTCCATGAATTTTTTTGGAGGAAGAGAGGGCAAAAAGGCGGATTCAGACTGTTTTTTTGAAAAGATTTGAAATATTTTTTTAGAAAATCGCCCGAAACGGTTGACGAAAGGGTAGAAATGGTGTAAACTATAAGAGAAAAGGGTACGCGGAATAATGTAATCCGTGTACACAAGGTCACGGCGCAAAAGGCGCCGCTTTTTTGTTGTTTTAGGTGCCGGGAAGAAATGCTGCGGCGATGGATTCGACTTCGCCTATCGGCTCCGCTCACCATGACACAATAAGAACGCCGCAATGGATTCCCCGTCATTCCCCGCTTTTTCCTGTCATTCCGAGGGCACATAGTGACTGAGAGAATCCCCTTGGTCGTTGTTGGACAAGGGGATACGCTCCTCCCGCGCTTCGCTTGGTCGTCGGTATGACAGTAAACAGACAGGCTCTCCTCCGTCCCGCGCCTCCGTTCGGCATGACAAAATAGAGCGCGAGCGGCATGTTATGATGGGCAGAGAGGGTTTGGATTCGGCATTATTTTATGGGATTTCGGGCGAATGCAAAAAATTTTCCTAACAAAAATTAGTCCTATTGCCAGATATTCTAATTTTTATTAGAATATGGCTATGAAACAGTTTAGTATCGAAATCTTTTCGGAGCGGTTGAAGATGCTCCGCACGGAAAATAATCTCAGCCAGAACGCCTTGGCGCAGAAACTCGACCTCAGCAACGCCTCCATCAGCTATTGGGAGACGGGCAAGCAGGTCCCGTCCGCCGAAGTGATCTATAAAATGTCCCTCTTTTTTGATATTTCCGCCGATTTTCTGCTCGGGATCACGAACGATTGGCAGTGACCGCGCCATCGGCTCTTGAGTGGGGCAGGATGCGGAGCTTCGGGAGGGCGCGTTCCCCGCTATACTATAGAATATACGGGTGCGGGAGTATTCCCGCGCTTTTTTGCATTTGAAAAATTTTCGTTATAAAATTTCAAAAGTACTTAAAAAAGTTTACTTTGCCATTCGAATATGATATAATAACTATAAGTACAGCTTATAGTTCGTGGGTTTTCGGCGCTTTTGAGCCGCTTTTTCGGCGGAAAACGGGCGCTATGGCGGCATTTTGAGCCGCAAGAGGAAGGAGCAGAGAAAATGGGAGATCTGATCGCCGCGATCGCAACCGCCCGCGGGCGGGGAGGCATCGCCGTCGTCCGTGTGAGCGGCGAGGGCGCGCTTGCTCTTGCGCGCGCCATGTTTTCCCGCAAGGGGGAATATACGCCCAATATGCTCTATACGGGCACCATCGACTGCGGAGATTTCACCGATTTCGGTATGTGCGTCTATTTCCGTGCGCCCCGCTCCTTCACGGGGGAGGACACCGTGGAATTTCACTGCCACGGCGGAACGGAGATCGCCCGCGGCGTGCTTTCCCGTGCGCTCACGCTCGGCGCCCGTCTCGCGGAGGCGGGGGAATTCACCAAGCGCGCCTATCTCAACGGGAAGCTCTCCCTCTCTGCCGTCGAGGGGATGGGGGAGATGATCGGCGCGGAGTCCGCCGCGCAGGTGCGGGCGGGCTATGCGCTCTATACGGAGGCGCTCAACGCGGAGATCGTCCGTCTGCAGACGGCGATCAAGGAGTGTCTTGCGGGCGTGGACGCGGAGGTCGATTATCCCGAAGAGGATCTCTCTGCGGGGAACCGCGCGCAGACGCGCTCCGCGCTTCGGGAGATCCTGTCTTCCCTGCGCGCGCTTTCGGAGCGCTATCGCACGGGCAAAAAGATCAGATCGGGCGTGAAGGTCGCCCTCTGCGGCCGTCCGAATGCGGGCAAGAGCTCCCTTCTGAACGCGCTGCTCGGCTATGACCGCGCGATCGTCTCCGCGATCCCCGGCACCACACGGGACCTCGTGGAGGGGACGATCGAGATCCGCGGCGTGCTCTTCCGCCTCACCGATACGGCGGGGCTGAGGGAGGGCGCCGACGAGATCGAGCGCGAGGGCGTGCGCCGCGCCGAGCAGGCGATCGGCAGCAGCGACGTCATCGTCTATCTCAAGGAGGACGAGGCGTTCGATCTGCCCTTCCCGCAGGGCGTACCCGTGATCACGGTCGGCGCAAAGTCCGATCTCGGGATAAAAGAGGGGTGCGAGATCGCCTTGTCGTCTCTGACGGGCGAAGGGATTCCGGCGCTCAAGGAGCGGCTCTACGAAGTCGGGTTCGGCGCGGAGCAAGAGGGGGTGTATCTGCTCGAGGAGCGGCAGTTCGAAGCCGTTTCGGAGGCGCTCGGGGCGGCGCTCGCCGCGCAAGAGGGCGTCTTGGGCGGGTCGCCTGCGGAGCTGTATGCCGAAGATCTGAAGCGCGCCTATGCGGCGCTCGGCAGGATCAGCGGCGAGACGGCGACGGAGGAGATCATCGAGGAGATATTCTCGAAATTCTGCGTGGGAAAGTGACGCGGAATGGAAGCGAAGCCCCGGGAGCAAGATAAAGAGGAGGTAGGGGAATGGTCAATCTGGAACTTTACAAGATCTTTTACACAGTGGCAAAATGCGGCAGCCTCACCAAGGCGGCGGAAGAGCTCTACATCTCCCAGCCGGCCGTATCTCAGGCGATCAAGCAGCTCGAGAGCCAGCTCGGAACGCCCCTTTTCAACCGCATGCACAAGGGCATGGAGTTGTCTGCGCAGGGCGGGCAGCTCGTCTATTCGGATG
>CANROI010000187.1 GCA_947632165.1 uncultured Clostridia bacterium | reverse complement strand
GGCGTGCGCGACCTTGCGGTGAAGGCGATCAAAGACCGGATCAACGACGAAAACGGCAAGGAACTCGGAGACGAAGGATATATCGGCGCGAAGGACAATCTCCCCGCAAAGGACGGCGACGGCAACCAGCTCTCGCTCTACTACACCTTCACCTTCTATGACTCCACGTCTTACCTGCGCTACGACGCGACCCTCGACGAAGAGGAGCTCGGCAACCCCTACGACTACACCCAGTCCGAAGAGACCGAACAGCTCGTATTCCTCTATTATATGGATGAGGGCGAAGGCAGATCGGCAAGCTATTCCTACTTCCTCGACTACTCCTCCATCGAGAAGACCGTCGAAGAGGTCGACCGCGACACAAACACCGATACCGACGACGAAACGGATACCGATACCGCGCTCGACGATATGAACATCTGGCTGCTCATCTCGTCCGCCGCGCTCGTCGCAGTGCTGTTCTTCGTGATCGGCGTGTTCTTCGTGAGATGGCTCATGAAGAAGTTCGGAAAGAAGGCGAAGATCAAGCCCGCCAAGGATACACGGTACCGCCCCAAGAAGGGCGACAACACCCCCGAACCTGACGCTGAATAAGCGCCGTACTACACCCCAAAAGCCGCCGGCAGAGCCGACGGCTTTCTGTTTTGTTCAGAGCTGCCCCTTGGCTCCCCCTTGAGGGGGAGCTGTCACCATAGGTGACTGAGGGGGTGTTATCCCGATTGAGAAACACCCCTTCCGTCACTCGCGTTGCTCGTGCCACCCACCCCTCAAGGGGTGGGCAAGGGGGCGTTTCCCTGTCATACCGAGCGAAGCGAGTGACGGAAGGGATGTCGCTAAACTTTAAGAGCGCTTTCGCTTGCGCGGAGCCGCGCGGACATGGTATAATATCATTATAATAAGGTATCGGAACACGCCGATCCGTAAAAAATCGGAGCGGGTATGAAATTCAAGACATTCTTTAAAAGTTTCAGCGCGGTGGAGTGGATCATCTGGGGCGGCTCGGTGATCGCAATCACGCTCGCCTTCCTGCTCTGCGGCAATACCGATTATCTCCAGCTCGCGGCCTCGTTGGTCGGCGCCTGCGCGCTCATCCTGCTCGCCAAGGGGAATGTGATCGGGCAGTTCCTCTGCGTCGCCTTTGCGGTGTTCTACGCCGTCATCTCCTACTTCAACGCCTACTACGGGGAGATGATCATCTGCCTCGGCATGAACGTGCCCATCGCGCTCGCCGCGATCGTGGCATGGCTGCGCCACCCCTCTGCGCAGCGGGAGGGCGAGGTCGCCGTCAACCGCCTGAAACTGCGCGAATATCCGCTGCTCCTCCTCGCCGCGCTTGCCGTGTGCGTCCTCTTTTTCTTTCTGCTGCGCGCGCTCGGCACCGAAAATCTCTGGTGGAGCACCGTCTCCGTGTTCACGAGCGGATTTGCGATGCTCCTCTCCGTCCGCCGCAGCCCCCTCTATGCCTTCGCCTATTGCCTCAACGACCTTGTGCTCATCGTCCTGTGGGCGCTGACCTTGGGCAAAGCGCCCGAAAACAGCGCCATGGTCGTCTGCTTCTGCGTCTTTTTGATCAACGACGCCTACGGGCTCGTCAATTGGCTGTGCATGCGCAGACGGCAGGAGAAGGGAAAGACCGAGTAGTAAAACGGCGCGGGTTCAACTCTCTTCCCCTTAAATTCTCATTCCGAAACGGCGCGGCGGGCTTTCGGCCCGCCGCGCCGTCGTTTATTTCCGCATCCGCAGCCCTTTCGGGAGATGATTCTTGACGATTCCGCCCACACACTTGCCGAGCCCGAGTGGGAACCCCTCCACACAGACGGCGGCCCAGCCGTCGGGAAGGCCCGAAGGCACCGTCTCGCCGTGCAGGTATTTGAGGCTCTCCTCCCGCGTGAGCACGACCTTGCGCTTCGCCTCCGCCCCGCACGCCATCGCAAGGGCATGGGCGGGCTTGAAAACTTTGCCGTCGTACTCGCCGAGCTCTAACCCGTATCGCAGTGCGGAAAGCTGCGGCGCGTCGTCGGGGAGCGCAAAAAAGCGGGTATAGCCGGCGGAAAATTCGTGCCCGAACAGGCGGAACTGAAAAGGTGCGGCGAAAAACTCCGTTAAAAACGCCCCGACCGCCCGATTTTTCGTCTCTGCGAGCCGCTTCGGGTCCCTCCGGGGCCCCTCCCGCTTTTGAAGAAGCGCCGCAAAATGTCCCTCGCCCACGGCTTCATGCGGATACAACTTTTTTCGGCAGAGCAGCCCGAACTCGGGATGGCGCTCCAAAAAGCGCTCGATCTGCCACTCGTCCTCTTCCTCCGCGAAGGTACAAGTCGAATAGACCATCTTGCCGCCGCCTGCGAGCAGTTTTGCGGCCTCGTCCAAAATTTCCCTCTGGCGGGCGGCGCAGCGCGCGACGTTCTCCTCGCTCCATTCGGGGATCGCGTTGGGCTCTTTTTTGAACATCCCCTCGCCCGAACAGGGCGCGTCCACCAGAATTTTATCGAAGTATCCGGGCAGTTTTTCGGCGAGCGTCTTGGGGCTCATGCAGGTCACCAAGCAGTTGCGGACGCCGAGCCGCTCGACATTCTGCGACAGGATCTTCGCCCGCGAAAAATCAATCTCGTTTGCGACGAGCACGCCCCTGCCGCCCATTGCCGCGGCGATCTGCGTCGCCTTGCCGCCCGGCGCGGCGCAGAGATCGAGGACGCGTTCGCCCGGGTTTACATCCAAAAGCGGGACGGCGCACATCGCGGAGGGCTCCTGCAAATAGTACAGCCCCGCAAAATGATAGGGATCGCCGCCGGGTTTTTC
>CANROI010000186.1 GCA_947632165.1 uncultured Clostridia bacterium | reverse complement strand
ATGGAGTCGGTGACCTCGATGCCGATCTTGGAGAAGGGAGAGCCCACCACGCCCATCGAATAGGGAATGACGTACATCGTTCTGCCCGCCATCTTTCCGCGGGCGATCTCGCGGCAGAGGGCGTATGCCTCCCGGGGATCCATCCAATAGTTGATGGGGCCGGCGTCCTCTTTATTTTTACAGCAGATGAAGGTGCGGTCCTCGACGCGCGCGACGTCGTTCTGCGCCGTGCGGTGATAGTAGCACCCGGGGAGCTTCTCCTGGTTGAGTTTGATCATCTCGCCCGTTCGGACCGCCTCTTCGCGGAGCGCGGCGAGCTGGCTCTCGCTGCCGTCGATCCAGACGATCTTGTCGGGACGGGCAAGTTCGGCGCTCTCGCGCACGAAGTCGAGCACTTTTTGGTTGTTCGTCAATGCTTTTTCCATGTTTTCGGTAACCTCCGATGTTTTTTCCGTAGAGAATTTTGGGCAAAACGCCCATTTCCTTCCAAGTATAGTATACCACAAACGAAAGTCAATGTAAACGGTTTTGCATAAATTGCAATCCTCAAAGTGATTTTTGCAAGGCGCGCCGCCCTTTCATCAGGCCTCCCGCACGCGCACGTATTCGCCCGTATCGGCGTCCTGAAAGACGACGAACATGCCCTTCTCGTCCGAATAGGGGGAGAGCGGGACGAAGATGCTCGCCTCCTTCGCCTCGGCGGGCGGCTCATGCTCCATCGCCACGCACAGATACCGGGGCTGCCCCTCCTCATAGAGGACGCCGAGCAGCGCGCCCTCCGCCGCCACCCACTCGGAATGCGGGAACGTCCCCTTCAATCGCTCGTCCTTGGGGTATTTCGCAAACGCCTCCTTCAGCTTCGGGGCGATTTCGCGGTAATATGAGAGCCCGCCCCGCCGTTTGAACGGGTGAACAGCATGATCTTCGTCATCTGGGCATGTTTCCGCCCCGTCCTTCGGCGGCGCGCCCGCGCCTTCCGCAGGAGCGTCTGCATGCGCAGCGCCCTCGGGAAGGTAGTAATCGGCGTCGGCGATGGCTTCGTCGTCGTATCGGGGCCGGGAAGTTCCGGGGCCGTTGTCGGGGGGATATGAAAAGTCATTGGATGTGCGTTCCTGTTCCGTTATGCGGGGGGCGGGCTCGGGGAAGCTTGTTTGGGGTGCGGAATGCCCGCCCGGGCGGGGCAATCCGGCGGGGCCGGGGCCTTCAAAGAGGGCGAGAAGAAGGCCGGCGTCGTCGGGCGCGCCGCCGCAGGCGCCGAAGGCGATCGGTTCGGCGGCGCCGCGCACAAAGCACAGGAGCGCCGAAAACCCGCGTTCGAGGGAGGGCGCATCCGGCACGCGCAGCGCCTCGTTTCCCTTGAGTTCGAGGCAGTAGCCCTTTTCCCCGACGCGCACGGCGAGCGCATAGCGGCCCTCCCCGACGGGCGCCAGCCCCGCAATGCGCGGGGTGACGGTCAGTTCCGACCCCATCCGTTCGGCATAGACGGCGCCCGTGAGCGGCGAGCCGTCCGCCGTAAATCCCTTCTTGATCTGTTTGAGAATGCAAAGCCGCTTTTCGTATGACATGATCCGCCTCCCGCTTTTTGTTCCATCATGATAACCGCTCCCCCCGCGCGATGGAGAGGGGGTTCGGCCGAAAATCGGCGAAGTTGCGCGAAAGGGCATGCCGTTTGCGCCGCGAAAAATTCGGCTTCCCCGCGCCCGCAGGATCCGAAAAACTCTTTTCGGCCTCTTTACAATTTCTTTTCCCCGTGCTATAATGTGTGGTATGGATCACATTGTATTTTCGGACGGAGAAAAACTCGGCGTCGCGGGAGCGCCCTCCCTGCTCGAGAGCGAATTTATCGTCCGCTACAGACAGAACAGCGAGAACAGCCTCCGCAACGACGAGTGGAAGTACGGCGGCGAGGGCGCGCGCTTCCGCGGGGACGCGGCGGTCTACGGGGCGCCCAAAGAAATTTTCGCCTGCATCAACGGCGTGCAGCCCGTGGGGGACAAGATCGCCTATGCCTTCACCGTGAACGGCTCCTCGGGCGTGTACTTCAAATATGCCGACGATCCCAAGGCGCGGGAGGAGCACATTCTCACCTCCGCGGACGAGGAATTTCTCTCCGTGAGCGGCAGCGAAAGGCTCCTTGCCGTGACGGTGCGGCGGAATCCCGTGACCTCTTCGATCGCGACCCTCGACCCGCGCACCTCCGAGCTCAAGACCCTGACGGAGGGGGACTCCCGGGACGCCAATCCCTCTTTTTCGCCCGTCTCCCCCAACCTCATCTACTTTGACAGCGCAGGCGTCGGCAGAACGGCAAACGGCGCATTTTCGGGGAAGTACGCGCCCTCCGCGATCCTCTCTTTTGACCTCGACACCCTCGAGATCAAAGAGATCGCGCGCGACAGAAAGGACTCCCTCGTCAAGCCGAAGATCGCGCAGAACGGCGACCTCTACTGCATCCGCCGGCCCAACCGCGAGAAGGCGGGCGGGAGCGCGCTCCTCGACGTCCTCCTCTTCCCCTTCCGCATTCTGAAGGGCATCTTCGGCTTTTTGCAGGCGTTCGTCTCCATCTTCGGGAATACGAGCCTCACTTCCGCGACGGCGGCGGGCGACAACCCCACAAAGGAGCGCAAGACGGACAAGCGGCAGCTCTTCATCGACGGAAGAAAGATCGACCTTGAGAAGGAGTACCGGAAAAACCTTCGCAAGAAGGACAAGGACTGCGGGTTCGTGCCCCTCTCGTGGAAACTCGTCCGGAGAAGCACGGAGGGAGAGCGGGGCGCGGAGACGGTCATCAAGGCGGGCGTGTGCGACTTTTCGCTCTG
>CANROI010000185.1 GCA_947632165.1 uncultured Clostridia bacterium | reverse complement strand
GAGCGCGCGGGATTGGGGCTCTCTGCCGACGGAAATTGGGAGCTTGGAAGAGATGAGACGTCGCCCCTCGGGATCGGCGGATTTCCCGTCTCGGAGAAAGTTCTCGCCGCCGCAGAGCGGTATGACCCCGAAGATCCCTTCATGATCATCTTCACTTCGGGCTCCACGGGCAAGAGCAAGGCGGTCGTCCTGAGCCATCGCGCCGTCATCGCCAACCCCGCCGACGCAATGCCGCTCTTTCAGCAGGACCGAAACGACGTCGCCATCTCGCTGCTTCCCCTCAACCATGTATTCGGCTTTGCGGTCGTCGCCTGTGCGGTCTTTTGCGGGCATGGCATCGTATTCCCCGCCGAGACCGATCCCGACTGCGCCCTCGAGGCGATCGAGGAGCACCGCGTGAGCATCATCTACAGCGTGCCCACCTTCTTTTTGGGGCTGCTCTCGGAGGGCAAGCACAGGGAGCACGATATCTCGTCCCTCCGCCTCGGGCTCATGGCGGGCGGCCCCTTCACCGAACAGCAGATGCGTGATATCGAGAGCGAACTCGGGCTGCAGCTCATGCCCGGCTACGGCATGAGCGAGTGCGTGGGCGTCTCCACAATGTGTTATAACGATCCCGTCTCCCTGCGCGCCGCGGGCGTTGGGCGGCCGTATCCCATGACGGAGGTCTTTATCCTCGACGAGAACAACTGCCTTTTGCCTCCCGGCGAGGAGGGGGAGATCTGCGTGCGCGGCATGACGATGATGTCCGGCTACTATCACGGCGAAGAGGAGACGAAAGCGGTCTTCGACGGGGAGAACCGTCTGCACACGGGCGATCTCGGCTACTTCGACGGCGACGGCATTCTGCATGTCA
The DNA here is from genome assembly GCA_947632165.1 of uncultured Clostridia bacterium. Taxonomy (GTDB): domain Bacteria; phylum Bacillota; class Clostridia; order Christensenellales; family Borkfalkiaceae; genus Gallimonas. The sequence goes on along the minus strand of CANROI010000185.1, from coordinate 1,986 downwards.
GCGGCAGAAAGAAAGAGCTCATCATCCGCGGCGGCGAAAACCTCTCCGCCGTCAAGATCGAGCGGGCGCTGCTCGGGCTCGAGGAGGTCTATCAGGCGGCCGTCGTCGGCGTAAAGGACGAAAAGTACGGCGAAGTGCCCTGCGCCGCCGTCATTTTGCGGAAGGGGAGGGCTACCGGGGAGTCTGCCTTGCGGGAAGCGCTCGCCTCCGTTCTCTCGAAGCACGAGATCCCCGTCCGCATTCTCATTTGCGAAGAATTTCCCCTGACCTCGTCGGGGAAACCGGATAAGAACAAAATCAAGGAACTGTTCTGATGGAAAGTGTGATCCTGGGCTCGCCCATTCTGCTCTGTCTCTATGGGCTGGCATTGCTGCTGTGCATATTCGATCTCGTGAGGCGGGCTTCGGGCTACCTTTTTCCCGTTCTCTCCGCCCTGCTCTTCGCGGGCGCCACCGTCTATGCCATTCTTCTCGGCGCGGGCTATGAGGAGCTCGGGCTCGTCACACTCGTCTTTCTTGCGCTCAACATCGGCGACTTTGTCCGCACGGGAGGGAAGAAATGAACTTCAATTCCCTTCAGTTTCTCGTCTTTCTCGCCGTCGTGCTCCTGCTGTATTGGCTCCTGCCCCACAAGGTGCGCTGGGTGCTTCTGCTTATCGCCAGCTATTACTTCTATATGAGCTGGAACCCGTGGCTCATCTTTCTCATCGTGGGGACGACGCTCGTCTCCTATGCCGCGGGGATCGCCATTTCCAAAACGGAGAGCAAAAAACTCAAAAAGTTCTGGCTCATCCTCGCCCTTATTCTCTGCCTCGGGGTCCTCGTCTTCTTCAAGTATTTCGACTTCCTCGTCGGCAGCGCCATAGACTTTTTGAATCTGTTCTCGCTCCGGCTCGACCGCTTTGCGCTCGATCTCATCCTGCCCGTCGGGATCTCCTTCTACACTTTCCAGACGCTCTCGTATGTCATCGACGTCTACCGCGGGACGTTCCGCGCGGAATACCATCTCGGCTACTATGCCCTGTTCGTCTCCTACTTCCCGCAGCTCGTTGCGGGGCCCATCGAGCGGCCCGGCGACCTCATCCCGCAGCTCAAGGAGAAGCACACCCTCTCGCGGGAGGATATGGCGGCGGGGCTGAGGATCTTCCTCTACGGATTTTTCCTCAAGTGCGTGGTCGCGGACTACATCGGGATCTTCGTCGGCAACGTCTTTGCCGACCTTTCCGCCGCGAACTCCCTCGCGATCTTCTGCGCCGGATTGCTCTTCGTCGTGCAGATGTTCGGCGACTTTGCGGGCTATTCCCTCATCGCGACGGGGACCGCACGCATGATGGGTGTGCGGCTGAGCAAAAACTTCGATCGGCCCTATCTTTCCGCGAGCTACGGCGAATTTTTCCGCCGCTGGCACATCACGCTGACTCGCTGGTTCACCGATTACGTCTATATCCCCCTCGGCGGCAACCGGAAGGGGAAGGCGCGGCGCGTGATCAATACCGTCATCGTCTTTTTCCTGTGCGGCCTGTGGCACGGCGCCAATTGGACGTATGTCCTGTGGGGGCTGTATGTCGCCCTGTTTATCAATCTTGAGCATCTCTTCAAAAAGCCCGTGGCGGCGTTTTTCGCCCGCCGCAAGATCGATACGGGGAGCGAGATGTTCCTCTTCTTCAGAAGAGTTCTGATGTGGCTCAGCCTCGTGCCCGCCTCGCTCATCTTCCGCTCTCCCTCCATGGCGCAGCTCGGGGAGGCTTTCGCGGCGCTTTTCACGCGGTTCGGCTCCTTCGGCGCCGCCATAGAGTGCCTTGGATTGAGCCCGATGTCCATGCTTGTCATAGCGCTCTCCATCGTCTGCATGTGCCTCATGTGGCACTTCTCCGAAGATGACGGCAAACTGCCCGCGGCGCCCACGTTGCAGGCACAGCGCACGGGCTATGCCCGCCGCGCGTCCGTCTACTTCTATGCCGTGCTGGCGGTCGCGCTGTTCTGGCTG
>CANROI010000184.1 GCA_947632165.1 uncultured Clostridia bacterium | reverse complement strand
AACTCCACGCCGAGCACCTGCAAGAGTTCCGTGCCCGCGATCAAAACGGTGAGCGTATCGTCTTCTTCGCCGAGCGTGATGACCGAGCCGAACTCCATTGCCAGCACCTTGTTGATGAGCGCCGTGGCGTCGGGATCGCTCTCCGCGCCCACAAGGGAAGTGACGAGCGCGACCGCTTCGTTCACATTCGCTTTGACGCGGATCCCCTCCACGCCCAAACAGATCGCGTCGTCCGCATAGATGACGGACAAGGTTTTTTCCGCACCGCGATAGCCGAGGACGATGTCCCCCGCCGCCTTTTTCGACGCGAGGTTGATCAGAATGTTCCCCCCTACATGGAAGTCACCCGAAGTATAGGCGAGGCCAACGGACAGATCTTCGTTGGAGAAGAGGTCGATCAGCGCCTCGACATAGGGCAGAATGGCGGTGTAGCCCTGCGTGTCGAGCGCGACCTCTGTTCCCGCCGTGAGCCCAATCGTTGCGCCGAGGGCGGCGGCGGAAAGGCCGTCTTCCCCTACCGCGATCGCCACATCGCCGAGGGCGAAATCGATCCCGAATGCGGAGAGCAGCTCGCTGCCCTTGACGGCAAGGCGGAGCCCGTTTTCCTCCGAAGCGGTGAAGAGGGCGGCAAAATCTTCCGAAAGCAGGGTATTTACGAGCATGCCGAGGTCGAGCGCGGGAAGCGTACTCTCATCGGGCAATGCGACGTATTGCCTCAACAGCGCAATGCCCTCTTCAACGGTCGCCTGCACCTTGATGCCGTCGAGATCGAGATAAAGCATATCGTCCGTATAGGACAGCCCCACGGTTTTGGAGAGCTCGATGCCGTTCAAGGAGAGCTCCACCTGCAGTTTGCCCGCAAGGGTGAGCTCTTCAAGACGGAGATCGAGCCCGCCCGAGACCGAAATCCCCTCGCCCCGATAGGAGATATCCGCATGCAGAACGTCCCAGGAGAAGAGCTCCATGAGCTCGTTCACATAGGGCATGAGCGGGACATATTCCGCTTTTTGAGAGGCATCCAGGGCGGGAAGATGCTCTTCCCCGAAGCTCAACTGCGCGCCGATCGTAAGGCCGTCGAGCGAAATGTTTGCGGTGACGCGCTCGACTGTGATCGTCCGGTCCTCGTCGATGGAGAAATAGAAGTCGACGGGGATGTTCAACCCGAGGAGCGGCAGCGTGGAATGGAGTTCCGCCTTGCCGTCCTCAAGCGTAAAGTCGCCGTTCCCAAGCGCGGCGAGAAGGTCCTCTTCGCCCTCTTCGCCGGAATCTGCTCCGGGATCCGACCCGGGATCTACTCCTGGATCCGACCCCGAAGTAAGATCTTCGACGAGCGTCATCAGCTCGTCTATCTTAAGCGAAAATTTCATTCCGCCGTAGCTCAGGTAGGCGTTGCCCTCCTCCACCCAGAGCGAGAGAGCGCCGAGCCTCATCTTTGCGGTGAGCGTGGCGGGATCGAACTCGGCAAAGTCGGTATGGCTCAGGTCGAGGTCGACAATCCCGCGGTAAGGCGTATCGTTGACCGTGAGGTCGAGGTCGAGCACGGTCGGATCGGTGAGCACGCTGCCGAAGCCTTCGGCAAGGCAATCGAGCGCCGTGATCTCCTTGACGACGGGCGCGTTGTTCACTTCCCCGTCGGCATATTGATAGAAATACTCCTCATATGCGCCCGAATGCGCCATTCCGGTGTTGTATTCGTATTCGGTGGTAGACGTCGAAACGCAGGGCGCCGAGATGGGGCCGTACTTTGCCGAATATTTCTCTTCGATCTCCGTACGGAATACCTGCCAATTCTCGTCGAAGGTAAAGGTGACGGAGATGGCGTTGAACACGGGGGGCGTTGTGAGCCCGCCCGTGAAGATCATCTGGTTGATGTAATAGGCGGTGGCGCCCTTTGTGGTGAGCACGCCGTCCACTTCTTCCTGCCAGGTCTCGGGCTTCAGTTCGTAAGTGATCCTGAATCTGCCGTCCCCCGTCTCCGTGACCGCGCTTGCGCTTGCCACGGTGTCCTCTGCGATGACGTACACGCTCAACTCATAGGCGGGCAGGCCGTTCGTCGCCTTGAACCCGTGCTCGCCGCCGATCGTCATGATATTGTAGGGCGCGCCCGTCTGCCATTTGGTATTCAGGCCGTCGTAGTCCTTGGAGGCGGGCTTGCGCCAGATCACCCTGTCTTTTTCTTTGAGATAGCAGAATTGGCTGGCACTCTTGATGAGCGAGCTCTCCGTGAGGTCGGCGGAGATGAGGGTGCCGTGATCGTACTGCTTGTATGTAGTGATGGATTGTTGGATGACCGTATCCACGGTGCCGTGCATCTCGGCATACCAGAGAGATTGCTGCGAAAACGTCCAATTCAAGCGGGCGAAGATATCGACGGGGCTATAGTCGCCCGCGAGCGAATACACCTCCCCTTCCGCCACGGCGACGGACGGGGAACCGTAGCTTAGGTCGACGGCGTTGCGCTGCGGATCCCGGAAAAAGGCGGACCCGACGCCGTAGATCCCGATCACGAGCACAAGCGCCGAACACAGCGTTACGATCGCCTTGGCGGTGCGGGACATCCGTTTTTTGGCATGCAGCTGCAGCCCTTCTTTTTTATTTTTTACGGCGCGCGGACGGCGCTTGTTCTTGATTTCATGCATTCCGCTCTCGGTTTTTTTCATGTTTCTTTTCCTCCCCCGCGCGGCGAAAGAACTGTCACACGGGAAATTACAAATATCATAAAATCCTATGACAATAGTGTACCAAATTTATGACGGAATGTCAATGGAATTTTGGAAAATTCATCCGGGATTTTTCAAAAAATTAAAATTCGGAGCGCAGATCCCTCCCCTCGCCACTCCTCAAGAGGTTCGGGCAAATTCTTTTTCCGTCATTTGCCGATTTTGTGCTTATCGTGAGG
>CANROI010000183.1 GCA_947632165.1 uncultured Clostridia bacterium | reverse complement strand
AATTTTACGCTCGACAGCATTTCCTTTGCGTTGGAGGCAGGAAAAATTGCGGGACTGATTGGTCGGAACGGCGCGGGGAAGAGCACCACGCTCAAGTCGATCATGCGGCTCATTTCTTCCGAAGGGACGGTCAAAGTGTTCGGCAAGGACTTTTCGGAGGATGAAAGCGCCGCCAAAGAGCTCATCGGCTATGTCGGCGGCGGGTTTCGTTTCTATCCGAATCAAACGCTCTCCGCCGTCGCAAAGGCGACCGCGGGATTTTATCCGCATTGGGACGAAGCGGCGTTCAGCCGCGCCTGCGAGGAGTATGCGCTCGTCCTCACCAAGAAGGTGTGCGAACTTTCAGAGGGCATGAAGATCAAATTTTCGCTTGCGCTCGCCCTCTCTCACGGGGCAAAACTGCTTCTTTTGGACGAGCCGACGAGCGGGCTCGATCCGCTTTCGCGCGAGGACTTCTGCGATACGCTCCTCTCCCTCAAAAAGCAGGGCGTCACCGTCCTATTTTCCACGCATATCACGTCCGACCTCATGCGCGTTGCCGACAAAATTCTTTATCTGTCGGAGGGAGCACTTCTTTCAGACGAACCGCTCGAAACCCTTGCAAAGCGGTATCGGTTAGGCGTATTTTCCTCTTTTCAAGAGGCGGTCGCGGCGGGAGCGATCGGCGTGAAGGAAGTAAAGGACGGCTTTGCGGGACTCATAACATCGTCCGAAGGGCGGGAAGCGACGCTCGACGAGATCATGATCCATCTCGAATGGGCAAGGAGGTAACATGAAAGCGCTCATTAAGAAAGAATTTTCCCTCTGTCTGCATCCGACGGCATTCGTCTTTCTGACTTTTGCGGCACTTGTCTTTGTGCCGAACTACCCCTATGAAGTGATTTTCTTCTTTTCGGGGCTGTCGATTTTCTTCATCTCTTTGTCGGCGCGGGAGAACGGCGATCCGGCGTTTACCTGTTCGCTCCCCGTCAAAAAACGGAATGTGCCGCTTGCGCGGATCATAGTCGCCGCCGTGTTTCAATGTGCGCTCCTTGCGTTGACGGCGGTTTGTATCGCCATCAAACAAGCGACGTTTCCAAAAGAACTGCTCGTGAATCTTGCGGGGAACAGCGCAAATCTTGCCTTTTGCGGGTTCGGAGCTTTTCTTTTGGGCGCCTTTAACCTCACGTTTTTCCCGCTGCATTACCGTGACCCCAACAAAGTCGGCGGGCCGTTTGTGATCTCATCGGCGGTGCAGTTTGTGCTCATCGGCATTTTGATCCTGATCCGTCATTTGCCGTTTGCCGCACCGATCGCCTCGCCCGAGCCCGAAAATTTCGTCGCAAAGCTCGTTGTTTTGATCGGCGGGCTGACGCTATATTGTATAATGACCGTGCTTGCTGCGCGGCTTTCGATGAGGAAGTTCGAAAAAGCGGATCTGTAGAAGCAGCGTCCCCGGCAATCGGTGGCAAATGGGGGAGCCGTGCGAATCGTTGCACGGCTCTTTGATTTTTTTCGGAAAAATTTCCGAAAAACACTTGACAGCCATCTGTATCTACTGTATAATAACAGTAGAAACTGTTTGCAGGTGGCGTTTTGCACATCCATATCACGTATCAATCTGCTCCGATCTATGAGCAGATCGAATATCAGATCCGCGCGCAGATCTTTTCGGGCGAGTTGAAGGCGGGGGAGATGTTGCCCTCGATCCGGATGCTCGCCAAGGAGCTCAGGGTGGGGATCATCACGGCGAAGCGGGCCTACGACGATCTCGTGGGCGAGGGCTTTTTGTATGCCGTTCCGGGGAAGGGGGTGTTCGTTGCGGAGCGGCGGCCGGACGATCTCGTCTCCAACAAGTTGGGGCGGCTCAAAGAGCAGCTCCGAGAGGCCGAAAAATTCGCCCGCGAGAATGGGATCGCGCCCGAACAGTTCCGTGAAATTTTGCGAGAGATCATGGAGGAAAAGGATGAACGGTCTTGATATCGAAAATCTCACCGTAACGTACAAAAATTTCAGCCTGAACGCCACGCTCGGCGTTCCGCGCGGCTGTGTGACGGGGCTCATCGGGCGCAATGGCGCGGGGAAATCGACGCTCATCAAGGCGATCATGCGCCAGCAGGACGCAACGGGCAGGATCCTCTACAACGGCCTGCCTTTTCGGGGGAACGAAGAGGGGATCCTCAAAAAGCTCGCCTGCGTGTACGACGCGCCGCACTTCAATCTGCTGCAGAGGGCAACGACAATCCGCAATCTATATAAAGGAATGTATGATTTCGACGAGGAACTGTTCGTAGATTTCATGGAGCGGTTCTCCCTCCCGCCGAAGGAGAAGATCGGCTCCTACTCCCTCGGGATGCAGCGCAAATTCTGCCTCATCCTCGCGCTCTGCCAGCGGCCGGACATCCTCCTGCTCGACGAGCCGACCGCCGGCATCGATCCGTATGACCGTGGCGCCGTCATCGAGCTCATCCAGCAGTTCATGCTCGACGAAGGACATACCGTGCTTTTTTCCACCCATATCACCGAGGACCTCGATAAGATCGCCGACTATATCGCAATCATCAAGGAGGGGAGGATCGCCCTCTGTGAGCAGAAAGAAGTGCTCTGCGACAGCTACAGGCTCGTCCAATGCCCCGAGCTGACGGAAAAGATGCGGGAGGGGGCGCTCGGCGTGCGGAAGTCGATGTTCGGCTACACCTATCTCACGAGAGAGCGGGAGATCGGCGGCGAAAACGTGCTCGTCAAGGTGCCCACGGTCGAAGAATTGTTCGTCCATCTCACGGACGGGGAGGAGAGAAAATGAAAGAGATAGCCATCGGAAAAAAGGTCGGCTTCCGCACCTATTTGGCGGTGTTGAATTTCGGCTACGGGATCAAGCGTTTTTCGGAGAACGGGGAGGTCCCCATTGCTGTTCTCACTTTCTTCATGCTGATCGGTTGCTTCATCTGGGTGGG
>CANROI010000182.1 GCA_947632165.1 uncultured Clostridia bacterium | reverse complement strand
CGTGACCCGCGACTATGTGCGCGAGTGGATCCCGCTCATTTCGGCGGCGCAGCTCAATGCGGCCGATCCGGCCCGCAGGGCGCTGCTCCTGAAGTGGATGGAGGAGGACTGCTGATGCGGAAATTCGATACCAAAGTACAACTCATCAAATACCGCGTGCTCCGCGAGGTCGCGCGGCTGTCCTGGACGGACAGTTTGCTCGAGAATGTGACGGAGATCCCCAAGCTCATCTCGCCCGGGAAGATCCCGACCATGCGCTGCTGCATCTATAAGGAGCGGGCGATCCTCGGCGAACGGGTGCGCCTCGCCATCGGCGGGAACCGCTTCAACAAGCGGGTCATACAGGTTATCGGAATCGCCTGCGAGGACTGTCCCGCGGGCGGCTACGAGGTGACGAGCGCCTGCCGCGGCTGCCTTGCGCACCGCTGCGAAGAGGCGTGCCGCATGAAGGCAATCACCTTCGGCCACGACCAGAAGGCCTACATAGACAAGAGCAAATGCGTGGAATGCGGGCAGTGCGCCAAGGCCTGCCCCTATACCGCCATCCACAATTTCAAGCGCCCCTGCGAGCAGAGCTGCAAAGTGAAGGCGATCTCGATGGGGAAGGAGAAGGAGGCCGTCATCGACTATGAAAAATGCATTGCCTGCGGCGCCTGCGTTTACACCTGTCCCTTCGGAGCGATCACGGACAGGAGCTATATCCTCGACGTCATCGACCTCCTTCTGAAGAGCGGGAACGGCGAACGCTATAAGGTCTACGCACTGGTCGCGCCCTCGATCGCGGGGCAATTCTCCTATGCAAAGCTCGGGCAGATCATCACGGCGATCAAGCGGCTCGGCTTTTCGGAGGCGGTCGAAGTGGCGCTCGGCGCCGATATGGCGGCGCAGCGCGAGGCGGAGGAGCTTGCGGAGAAGGAGTTCCTCACCTCCTCCTGCTGTCCCGCCTTCGTCTCCTATGTCGAGAAGAACTTCCCGCAGCTCGCCCCCCATATTTCCAAGACCCTCTCTCCCGCCGGAATGATCGCGAAGTTCCTCAAGGAGCGGGACGGGACGTGCAAGACGGTGTTCATCGGCCCCTGTACTGCCAAAAAGACGGAGTTTCAGCGCGCGGAATATGCGGGGCTCATCGACAGCGTGCTCACCTTCGAGGAACTGCAGGCGCTCATCGACAGCAAGGATCTCGATGTGGGCGCGCTCGGCGAATCGGAATTTGCGAACGCCTCGCCCTACGGGCGGCGCTTTGCCCGCTCGGGCGGGGTCGCGGAGGCGGTGAGCCGTGCGGCGGAGGAGGCTGGCTCGGAGGCCGTGCGGCCCGTCGTCTGCAACGGCATCGAGGAATGCCGCGCGGCGCTTCTCAGGGCGGGCAAGGGCGTCCTCAACGGGAACTTCATCGAGGGCATGGCCTGCGTCGGCGGCTGCGTCGGCGGTGCGGGCTGCTTGCGCCACGGGGATGCAAACCGTTCCGAGGTGGAGGCGCATGGCCGCGAGGCCGCTTTCTCCACGATCGCCGAGGCAGTCGCGGGGGCGCAGAAGATCGAATAAATCGAACAGCCGCGGAATTTTTGCGGAAAATCGGGTCTGCCCGGGCGTTTTTTCGCCGGGAGGCCCTTTTTTTGTTGTAAAAATCGGCAGAAAGTATTATAATCGTCGTTGGTGATTTTATGTTAAGAGAAGATATCAGAAATATTGCAATCATTGCGCACGTCGACCACGGCAAGACGACGTTGGTCGACCAGATGCTCAAACAGAGCGGCACCTTCCGCGAAAACCAGGCGGTGGAAGAGCGCGTCATGGACAGCGGGGACCTCGAGCGCGAACGCGGCATCACGATCCTCGCAAAGAACACCTCCATCCACTACCGCGGCGTCAAGATCAACATCGTCGATACGCCGGGCCATGCGGATTTCTCGGGCGAAGTGGAGCGCTCGCTCAAGATGGTTTCGGGCGTGCTGCTCCTCGTGGACGCCGCCGAAGGCCCCATGCCCCAGACCCGTTTCGTCACGCAGAAGGCGCTCGAACTCGGGCTGAAGCTCATCATCGTCGTCAACAAGATCGACCGCCCCGACGCGCGTGTGGGGGAAGTGTGCGACGAGGTGCTCGAACTGCTGATGGACCTCAATGCGACCGACGAACAGCTCGACAGCCCGTTTGTCTACTGCTCGGGCAGAGAGGGGACCTCTTCCCTCGATCCAGAGGAAGCGGGCGCCGACTTAAAGCCCCTCTTCGATATGATCCTCTCCCACTTCCCGCCCCTCGAGATGGACGAGAAGGGCGAGACGCAGATCCTCGTCTCCTCCATAGACTACAACGAGTATGTCGGCAGGATCGGGATCGGCAGGATCGAACGCGGCGTCGCCCGCCAGAACCAGGAGGTCGTCGTCTGCAACTATAACCATGAGGATGTGAACGTGAAGGGGAAGCTCGTCGGGCTCTATGAGATCGAGGGGCTGAACCGCGTGCCCTGCGAGGAGGCCATGGCGGGTGATATCGTCTGCTTTGCCGGGCTCGAGGGCATCAACATCGGCGATACCGTCTGTGCCGCCGCCTGCGTGGAGCCCGTGCCCTTCGTCAAGATCTCGGAGCCGACCGTAGAGATGATCTTCTCGGTCAACGACTCTCCCTTTGCGGGAAAGGACGGAAAGTTCGTCACGACCCGCCATTTGCGGGAGCGGCTCTACCGCGAACTGCTGCGCGACGTCTCCCTGCGGGTTGAGGATACCGATTCGGCGGACTCCTTCCGCGTGAGCGGAAGAGGGGAGATGCACCTCTCCATTCTCATCGAGACGATGCGCCGCGAGGGCTATGAATTTCAGGTCAGCGCGCCGAAGGTGCTCTACAAAGAGGTGGACGGGCAGAAGTGGGAGCCCGTCGAACGGCTGATCGTCGACGTGCCCGAAACGATGACGGGACCCGTGTTCCAGAGCATGGGCGCGCGCAAGGGCGAG
>CANROI010000181.1 GCA_947632165.1 uncultured Clostridia bacterium | reverse complement strand
TGATGGCTACGGCATCCTCAACGGCGAACCCGGCGTATACAGGATCGCCTTCAGCACGCTCCCGGGAGCAGAGGACGACCTGTTCTTCTTCCGCGACGAAACGGCGCGCGGCACCTTCGAGGGTGAAGGTGGATCGACGCTCACGCTCGACGGATACGGGCTCTTCGGCGACAGTGCCGTCTACACGAAGGACAGCACTCCCCTCGCCGGCCAATATTTCGCCCATCCCACCCAGCTCTTCGGCACAGTCGTCGAATTTGAGGCGCTCACGGGCGAGAGCTATTTGTTCCGTCTCTATGCGAACGGCAACTTCGCACTGATCGAGGACGGCGCAACCGAGTATCAGTGGTGCCTGACGGCGGATACCGAAGACGGCGCTCCCGTCGTGCTCCTCTATGATTCGGACATCAAAGACGGCGACGAAGTGCTCGGCAAAAAGGCTGAGATCTATGATCTCGTCGATGGCGAGCTCGAAAAAACCGCGAGCGGATACTATACCGTGACCGAATACGGCGACATCGTCTGCTTTACGGTCATGATCCAGACCGCCACGGATGAGACGCGCATCGGAAAGAATCTTGCGCTCATCGCCTTCAGCACGATCAACGCACAGGGCAGCATCATCAATGCCTACTATGTGACCGAATACTTCGGCGAAAAGGCATACGTCGAATATAAGATCAAGAGCGGCGGCGCCATCTGGGACAACGTCGCCCCCAATACCGAAGAGACGGGCTACGGTTCCCTCTACTTCGCGCCGGACGGCAGCGTCTATGAGGGCACGATCGAAGTTGAGGAGAGCACCTACTTTGAGAACCGCACAATCGCCGTTCTGACCTACTTTGTCAACGGCCTTGAGGAAGAGCTCTACTTCGAGATCTATGACGACGGCACCTGCGAACCGCTTGCAAGCCGCCCTCTCACCCTGCTTTATGCGGACAAGGTAGACCACTTCAGTCTTGCCGACGACTTCGGTCTCATCCTCGACGGGAACGGCAAGGCGATCCACAACATCTATGACCGGATCGGCGATTACAGCCACCCGGCGACGCTGCAGGGAACCGTCAACGGCACCTATAAAGAATCGGGCACGACGCAGTTCGGCGATACGCTCTACACCTTCACGCCCGAAGAAAATACGCTCGGCGTCGAAGAGTTCAAGTTTGTGATCCAGATCGCCTACAACTATGCCGACCGGAACGTGAGCAGATACCATGTATTCGACGAGAGCGCGATCAAGAGCGGTGAGCTCACCTCCGAAGATCATGGCACCTTCGTGTTCGACGGCTGCTACTACCGTGCATCGTACACGACTGCCGACGGCGTATACTACGAAGGTACCTATGGATACTACTTCGGGGACGACGGCAGCTACCAATTCGCGAGCGACGACGGGACCACGTTCTTCTTCATTCCCCAAGGAAATTCCTTCGTTATGATGGATTCGCTCAACCCGCATGACTACGCATACGGAATGTATGTCTCCTCAACGGAAGTTCCCGATATCGACGGATATGAGATCATCTTCGATGGATTCGGCTCCTTCCTGATCGGAGAACCGGGGGTCAATGACGATTATACTTCCAATTGGGAAACCGGAACGATCGTGGCAAGCGGCACCTATGAGATCACCTCCGAAAGCAAATACGGCAGCTTCACGCTCAGGCTCATGCTTTCGATCGGCGACGGGGAACCTCAAGCGTATGTTGCCGAAATGGAACAGGGCCGCTTCGGGATCACCGTCACGATCAGCAAGGGCTCGATGGCGAGCGTATTCATCGGCGATGATTGGTCCATTCTCACGACGAATGGCCTCGGCAGTGCCGATCTCACCGATCGGTTCGGCTTTACGACCTCCGGCAGTATGACGGTCCTCGGCGACGGCATCGCCCTGCTCACCTTCACCGATGAGGACGGATACGAAATCATTCTCGAAGAGCTCATTCGCTTCGACACGGAGACGCTCACCTTCTCCTATGTGGACAACAGCAACGCCAAGGCGTCCTATTATGCAGCGGATCTCTCCCCCTATGTGCTCGACGGCGGCGTCTCTGCGGTCATCGGATCGAATTTCTACTACTATGTGGCGGAGGCCGACGGCTCCATCCGTCTGTTTAATCAGGATGCTTTCGACGGGACCTATCCCGAGACCTCGGCCGTGCTTCCGACCGGCGAGACCGTGATCGTTGACGACGTGACCTACTACCGCTACAATGGCGAGACGCTCTCTCTGACGGGCAAAGTCATCTACGGCGAGGATGAGATGGACGCGACCCTTTCCTTCAAGCTGAACGGGCTTGCAAGATGCGAAGCCGAAGCCGTGTTCTGCGATGACGACAGCTACTCGATCGAAGTGGGCGCATACAGCTCGGGTGTGGATATCCAGCTCCTCTATCCCGCCGGTACTATGTATGGGATGCCGGTGTACGACCGTTATCCCGTCACCGTCAACTATGTACCCGGCGGAGCGCATTCCTTCACGATCGAGCTCGAGCCCGTCGTCGAAGATGAATACATAAACTCCGAGTACATCACGAGCTATGACTTCAGCAAATATGGTTATATCAACTATGCGTACTATAAGATCGGTCCCACGACGCTCTCGGGTACGATCGTCATATTCGATTTCAACATGACCGACACTGCGGGCACGGAGATCAACCTCAGTGTGGCGGAGGAAGACCTCCAGGTTTCCACCTATCAGGAGGATATCCCGCTGTACACCGCTACGGTCGAGGGCGAGGATGGATATACCTACACGATCTCCTACTACCTCACGACGGTCAACGGCCGCGACGCGTACGTCCTCGTGCATATGGATCTCGTGACGGAATTCACGGTCGGCGATTATACCGTCAGATTCCGTCAATTCCGGGCCGGAACCGAAGAGATGGAGACGGGCGACATCTGCAGCGTAGAGCTCTGCAGCGGCGACAAGGTCGTCGCAACC
>CANROI010000180.1 GCA_947632165.1 uncultured Clostridia bacterium | reverse complement strand
AAGGTGACTGAGGTGGGCTTTCCCGTCATTCCGAACCCCCGTAGGGGGTGAGAGAATCCCCTTGTCCAAAGCGGACTGCGTACTTGGGGATACACTCGCTCCGCTCGGTATGACGGCGGGAAACGGAGCCAAGGGGAACTTAAAGCATGACGGGGCATGGGGGAGTTGGCGGTTCTGCCAAAAATTATACGGCCGAATTTGTTTGATTTTCGTCCGTCGGTGTGATATATTAAATATAGATTCCGTGTAAGCGGGCAGTCCGCTTCCCTCATCAGGAGATCAAATATGGCAGAAAAACGCAATTCCACCAAGATCCTGTCCGTCATCCCCATGCGCGCGCAGGTCATTTTCCCAAATACGAACGCCGCGTTCGACGTCGGGCGGAACCTCTCCTTCGCCGCTATCGAGCGCGCCGAACTCAACGATAAGCTCGTCCTTCTGGTCAAGCAGAAGAACCCGCAGGAGGAGCTCCCCGATGAAGACGGCCTCTACACGGTGGGCACCGTCGCCTGCATCCGTCAGGCGACCCACATGCCCGGCGACCGGATCCGTCTGTTTGTAGAGGCGCGCTACCGCGCCCGCGCGCGGGGCTTCCGCGTGGAGAACGGCTACATCTATGCCGTCACGGACGAGATCGTCACCATCCATGGGGACGATACCCTCGAAGAGGCCTTCTTCCGCACCGCCAAAGACCTTGTCAAAGACATCGTTGCGCAGAACGGGCGGGTCTCCAAGGAGCTCGAATCCAAACTGTCCACGATCGGGGACATCGACGAATACATCAACGTCTGCGCCGGCAGTATGCGGATCCGCGAGGAAGTCAAACAGCAGCTCCTCGAAGAGGAGCACCTCGTCAGAAGGCTCAAGCTCTTCGAGCGCTGCCTCAACGACGAGCTCGAGATCTCCCGTCTCGAGAGCAAGATCGCGCAGGACGTGCGCAAGAACATCGATAAATCGCAGAAGGAGTACTTCCTGCGCGAACAGCTCAAGGCCATCCATGCCGAGCTCGGCGACGACGTGGAGGAGAATGCCAAACTGCGCGAGAAGCTCCTCGCAAAGGGTCTCCCCGCCGAGGTGGAGGAGAAGGCAATGCAGGAGCTTGCCCGCATGGACAAGATGCCGCCCTCCTCGCCCGAATACACCGTGCTCCGCAACTATGCCGATTGGCTCATCGACCTCCCCTGGCGGGAGGAGACAACCGATACCGAGTCCCTCGCGGACGTCGAGAAGGTGCTCGAGGCGGATCACTACGGGCTCGAGCAGATCAAGGAGCGCGTCGTCGAGTACCTCGCCGTGCTGAAGCTGACGGGCGAACTCAAGGCGCCCATTCTCTGCCTGGTCGGCCCTCCCGGGGTCGGCAAGACGAGCATCGCCAAGTCCATCGCCCGCGCGCTCGGGCGGAAATTCGTGCGCATGAGCCTCGGCGGCCTCAAAGACGAAGCCGAGATCCGCGGCCACAGAAGAACTTACATCGGCGCAATGCCCGGCCGCATCCTCTATGAGATGAAGAATGCGGGCTCGATCAATCCCGTGTTCCTCCTCGACGAGGTGGACAAGATCTCCGCGGATCTGCGCGGCGATCCCGCCAGCGCCCTCCTCGAGGTCCTCGACCCCGAGCAGAACTGCACCTTCCGCGACCGCTATCTCGAGGTCGCCTACGACCTCTCAAAAGTGATGTTCATCGCCACCGCCAACACCCTCGAGACCATTCCCACCCCGCTCAGGGACAGAATGGAGATCATCGAGCTCTCCGGCTACACTCCGCAGGAGAAGGAGGAGATCGCGCGGCGGTATCTCGTGCCCAAAAAGCGCAAAGAAAACGGCCTCACCGAGGAGAATCTCCGCTTTTCCGACGGCGCCATCGCCGGGATGATCGACGGCTATACGATGGAGGCGGGCGTGCGTTCGCTGGAGCGCACGATCGGCACCGTCTGCAGAAAGGCAGCGGTGCGCATCGCCAAGAGCGAAAAGGACAGCCGCATCACCGTTACCAAGCAGAATCTCGAGAAGTTCCTCGGCGCAAAGCGCTTTCTCCGCGACGAGGAGATGCGCGAGAAGGACGAGGTCGGCGCCGCAACGGGGCTTGCCTGGACGGCGGTCGGCGGCGCAACGCTCACGATCGAGGTCTCCGCGATGCAGGGCAAGGGGGATATTCTGCTCACCGGCAAGCTCGGCGACGTCATGAAGGAATCTGCGCGCGCCGCGATCAGCTATATCCGCTCCAACGCGGGCAAATACGGCATCGACGAGAAGGACTTCGAGACGAAGGATATCCACATCCACATCCCCGAGGGCGCTACCCCCAAGGACGGCCCCTCCGCGGGCATTACGATGGCGACTGCCATTCTCTCCGCCTTTACGGGCAAGCCCGTGCGGCGGGACGTCGCCATGACGGGCGAGATCACGCTCCGGGGCAAGGTCCTGCCCATCGGCGGGCTCAAGGAGAAGGCGCTCGCCGCCAACCGCATCGGCATCCACGATATCATCATTCCCGAGGAAAACAAGAAGGACGTGGAGGAGATCCCCGAAAATGTCCGCAAAGATCTGAATTTTATCTGCGTGAACAACGTCGACGAGGTGTTCCGCGTCGCCGTCGCGGATCGGGAGTACTCCTATGGTCATTAAGGAAGCAAAGTTCCTCACGTCCGCGGCGCGGGCAGAACAGTTTCTCAAGCCCGAAAAGCCCATGATCGCCGTCTGCGGCAAGTCCAACTCGGGCAAGAGCACGCTCATCAACCTGCTCGCAAACCGCAAAGGGCTCGCCAAGACGAGCGCCGCCCCCGGCCGCACGCGGCTCGTCAATTATTTCGACTTCGGCGAATTTCTCCTTGCCGATCTCCCCGGCTACGGCTATGCCGCCGTCTCCCGGGAGGAGAAGGCCAAGTGGGCAAAGACGCTCGATCAGTTCTTTGCGCGCAAAGAGGAGATCGCGCATGTGTTCGTGCTCTCCGATATCCGCCGCGATCCCTC
>CANROI010000179.1 GCA_947632165.1 uncultured Clostridia bacterium | reverse complement strand
CAAGGCCTTTTTGAGATTCTCTTTGAGGTTTTTGCCGATGCTTTTGATCGCCTGCAGAAAGAATTTATAAAACAGCCCCACCCCGACGATCGCCAAAAAAAGATAGACGAAAAAATCGCCGTTGGCGATGAGGAACTCGTTTCCCGAAAGCGCCAGCAGCCTTGCGGCGAATACGGTTGCAAGCCAATACAGGGCAAAATAAATCGCGCCCTTGATCGGCGAAAACGATTCGGAAAACTCGGGCTTTGCCATATTTTGCCCGCGCTTCGATCTTAGCGCCCTCAAAAAACAGACGACGACACAGAGCCCCAAATATCCGAGATAGAACAACAGGTAAATGAGTATGTTCATACTTGCATTATATCACACCCCGCCGCTTTTCTCAACCGAAAAGGCCTTCGTCAATGGTTCAGCGCACGGATCTAATGGAATAATAAACGACAAAAAGATACACGAAAGAATATTATATGTTCAGATTTGGCGGGTGATCCTGCTATTTTACTAACTTTTCTCAAAGGGCATGAATTCCGAAAATAATTGTGCTATATCAATGATACAAAATTAATTGGAAAGGTAAAATCAAATGAAGAAATGGATCTCCCTATTCGCCGCCCTGCTTTTGATTTGTTCGATTTGTTTGACTGCATGCGGGGAATCGAGTTATGAGTTGGCGGTCAAGCACGGCTTTACTGGCACAGAGGAGGATTGGCTGGACGCGCTCCGCGGAGCGGACGGCGCCGACGGCGCCGACGGAACGGTCTGGCTCATGGGCGACGGTTCCCCCGCCCAGGAACGCGGAAAAGAGGGAGATTTTTACCTCGATGTCGTGAATTTTACGGTCTATTTCAAATATCATGGGGATTGGATCGTGCTCGGGAATCTCCGCGGCGCTACCGGCGAACAAGGAGAACAGGGCATGCAAGGTGAAAAAGGCGATACCGGTGAACAGGGTCCCCAAGGTGAACAGGGTGAAAAAGGCGATACCGGCGAGCAGGGCCCTCAGGGGGAACAAGGTGAAAAGGGTGATACCGGCGAGCAGGGTCCCCAGGGGGAACAGGGAGAAAAAGGGGATACCGGAGAACAAGGTCCTCAAGGCGTGCAGGGAGAAAAGGGCGATACCGGCGAGCAAGGGCCCCGGGGAGAACAGGGAGAAAAAGGCGAGAAAGGAGACACCGGCGAACAGGGTCCCCAAGGCGTACAAGGCGAGAAAGGCGATACCGGCGAGCAGGGTCCGCAAGGAGAACAAGGCCCCCGGGGCGAACAGGGAGAAAAAGGGGATAAAGGAGACACCGGCGAACAGGGTCCCCAAGGCGTACAAGGCGAGAAAGGCGATACCGGCGAACAGGGTCCTCAGGGTGAAAAAGGAGAAAAGGGCGATGCCGGGGAGCAAGGTCCCCAGGGAGAACAGGGCGAAAAAGGGGAGAAAGGAGACACCGGCGAGCAGGGTCCTCAAGGTGAGCAGGGTCCTCAAGGAGAACAAGGTCCCCAGGGCGAACAAGGCCCTCAAGGCGAACAAGGCCCTCAAGGCGAACAGGGCGAAAAAGGTGAAACGGGCGAAAAGGGAGAGAAAGGCGACAAGGGAGACGCGGGACAGGACGGCGCGACATGGCTGTTCGGCGAGGGCGCTCCGACGGAGCCCGGCAACGAGGGAGATTTCTATCTCGATTCGCTTACGTATGAGATCTACCGTATGGAGGGCGGCAGCTGGATCAAAAAGGGCTGCTTCCGGGCGGAACCGGAGACGGTTACGGTCACATTCGACGCGGGCGAGGGTACGCTGGAAGAGGGCGAAGAGACGGCCGTGGTGGAAAAGGGTTCGTCGGTCGAATTGCCCACGCCCGTCCGCGAAGGCTTTGCGTTCTTGGGGTGGTTTTACGGGGAAGGCGTCAGCGTGGCGCAGGCGAACGACCTCACCGCGTTCACGCACGACATCACGCTCAGGGCCAAATGGCGCCGGCAGTATGATCTGACTCTCGACACGAGTGAAAAACAGATCGCAGTTGGCGATTTTGTGCAATTTTCCGGTTATTACGACGGCACCGAACAAGTCCGGTTTTCGGTATTGATCGAACATGACGGCGTGCGGAAACCCGTCGAGGAGGCGAACGATTGGGTCAACGGGGTAGGAATCAATTTGGATCTCGGGAACATCACCGTCTCGACGGGCTCCTTCAAACAAGAGGGCGTATTCCGGCTGATCCTGCAGGCGGAGGAAGACGGGGTCGTGGAAGAGGCGGTATTCGAAGTCACGGTCACCGCTTGATCCCCCGAGGCCCTGCCGTTCCGAAGATACGGACATGAGGATCTTAAATCCTCTTCACCATACAGCAGGGCGGGTTTCCGAAAGGAAGTCCGCCCTGTTGGTCGAGGCGACGGGATTTGCGCCTGTAGCGGCGCGCCCCGGTTGACAATTATCAATTGTCAAGTTTGCGGCAAACTCATCTGTGATCATATAATTCGCCCGCAAACCGCTCGCTCTCGCTCGCTGTGCGGCGGTAGTTTCCGCCGCACCCGCCTCGCCACCAGCTCGGCTGTCGCATTGCAGCTCACAGCCCACCGGGCTGTTGAGCAGAATTGCAATGCTCCACCCTCAAATCCCGTCGCAAAACCGTAAAAATCAAGACAGGATGCGGACAAAAGTCCGCATCCTGTCTTGGTCGAGGCGACGGGATTTGAACCCACGACCTCTTGGTCCCTCGTCGCAACAAACTCCGCTTTGAGCGCTTTGTACTTCGCCCAAAGCGCAAGTGCGCTCCGTTGTTGCTCCTCTTCCCAAAAAATCTTGCTTTGCAATCTTTTTCGGGAACCCTGCTTTTCTTGGTTCGGGCCGAAAGAGGTCGTGGACAAAACCTTCACAAACAGTGAGACGGACTTCCGAAAGGAAATCCGTCTCACTGGTCGAGGCGACGGGATTTGAACCCACGACCTCTTGGTCCCGAACCAAGCGCGCTACCAAACTGCGCTACGCCTCG
>CANROI010000178.1 GCA_947632165.1 uncultured Clostridia bacterium | reverse complement strand
GACGACAGGACCTCCGACGCGGCGATCTACTATCTCCAGAAGGCCGCGAAGGACATTCTCTATGCGGAGGCGAGCTCCTCGCGCGTCAACAACCAGCGCCTTGCGGACGGAACGTCCGTCCAAACGGGGCTGCAAATCCCCGTCTGGAAGGCGCTCGCGGGCACTGCGTTCGCCCTCCTCATTGCGGGCTACGGCGCGTTCCTCTTCTTCTCTTTCAAACGGCCGCGCGGCCGGTCATAAGGAGGAAAGAGCCCGCGGGAGAGACGCGGGTTCAGATCCCTTCACCTTGAGGGTCCCGATCCGCATAGGATGGAGTGACTGCGCCGTACGGCGGCGGGTCGGGGGTCTTACGAATGCATTGGTTTGTCTCTCTGAGCCCTGTACTGCAGGCGCTCCTGCTGTCCCTTTTCATGTATGCAATGACCGCGTTCGGCGCGCTCTTTGTGTTCTTCTCCAAAAAAGTCAACGAACACGTCATCACCGCGCTCACGGGCGCGGCGGCGGGGATCATGATCGCCGCGAGCTTCTTTTCCCTGCTCCTGCCCGCGCTGGAGTATGATACGGCGCTGCCGCCCTGCGTCGTCGTCACGTTTGGCTTTTTGCTCGGCGGAGCGTTCATCGTCTTTTCGGACGTCGCGCTTTCCCGCTCCGCGCTCCGCTTCCGCCGCTTCGGCGACAGAAAATGCGCGTTTCTCTACTTTGCCGTCACCCTTCACAACATTCCCGAGGGGATGGCGGTGGGCGTCGCCTTCGCGCAAGGGGCGGGCGCCGAGGGCGCCGTGCTCTCCGCCCTGCTCCTTGCGATTGGGATCGCCGTGCAGAACTTTCCCGAGGGCATGTGCGTCGCCTTTCCGCTCCGCGCGAAGGGCATGAGCCCGAAGAAGAGTTTCCTCTTTTCGCAGGGTTCGGGCGCGGTGGAGATCCCCGCCTGCGTGCTCGGCGCGCTCGCCGCGACCTTCATCGTGGGGCTCATGCCGTGGGCGCTCTCCTTTTCCGCGGGCGCAATGGTGGCGGTCGTCTGCTCCGAACTCATCCCCGAATGCTTTTCCGGGAAAAAGACGGTCGCGAGCGCGGGCGTCATCGTCGGGTTCTGCCTCATGATGCTGCTCGATCTCGCCCTCGGCTGAAAGCGAAAGCGCGCGCCGCCCCGATTTTTCGGGGCGGCGCGCAGCCTTTCTTTCGGAAAATCGGGGGAGGGCGGTATAATTTTCCGTGCGGTTGTGCAAAATCGACGGTATGGAAGAGCAACGGGAAGTTCAAACCGAGCGGGAAGAGCCCGCAACACAGGAGGCCCGTCCGTCGCCGCTTGCCCGCAAGACGGCAGTGATCGTGGGAGCATCGTCGGGCATCGGCAGGGAGACGGCGCTCAAGCTGTGCGCAATGGGGTACCGGGTGTACAACCTCTCCCGCACTCCCTTTAAGGGAGAGCGCGTGCGCACGCTGACGGCGGACGCCGCACAGGAGGGCGAGATCGCAAAGGCGATCGAAGCCGTCGGAGAAGAGACGGGCGGATTCGAACTGCTCGTCTATTCGGCGGGATTTTCGATGGCGGCGCCCCTCGAATACGCCAAGAGCGGCGATTACCGGTATCTGTTCGAAGTCAACTATTTCGGCGCGATCGAGGCGATCCGCGCGAGCGCACCCTACCTCAAAAAGAAGAAGGGGAGGGCGGTGCTCGTGGGCTCCATCGGCGGGGATATGCCCATTCCGTTCGACGGATTCTATTCCTCGTCGAAGGCGGCGCTTGCGATGCTCGCGCGGGAGGCGGACCTCGAAATGCGCCCGCAGGGGGTGCGGGTGACCGCGCTCCTCCCGGGCGGCACGGCGACCGATTTCACCTACAGCAGAAGGGTCTACAACGAGGAAGAGAGCAAGAGCTATTCTCCGTCGGTGCGCAAGGCGTCGGCGGCGCTTGCGAACATCGAGCAGGGCGGCATGACGCCCTCCCTCGTCGCCGACGCGATCATACGGCTCGCGGAAAAGCGCAACCCGCCGCCGGTGTCCGTCGCGGGCGGGAAGAACTCCCTTCTGCGCTACGCCTATAAGGCGCTTCCCGAACGGGTCACGGATTGGTTCGTCCGCAGAAAATTCAATCAGAAGTAGAAAAGCGGAGAGAAGTAGAGGCAGAGGCAAAGAAGTAGAGGAGCAAAGAGATAAAGCAGTAGAGACGAGAAAGCAACAGGGCGCCCGCCGCGGAAAATTCCGCGGCGGGCGCCTTCTTATTATATGCGTTCTTATCATGTCATACCGAGCCGCCGCGAAGCGGCGTGTCGCCCCGCGCGCATTCTATTCTCCAAGGGCGGCACGAGCCCGAAGGGCGAAGTTAGCATCGCCGCAGCATTAGCCATAGCATTGAAACAAGGCGATTCCTCGACGACGGCGCGCCGCGGCTTTTGCCGCGGCGCGCCTTGCTGCCCCTTTAGGGGAAGTACCCGCGAAGCGGGGGAAAGGGTTTTCTAAAACCCTTCAGTCACTCGCAAGCTCGTGACAGCTCCCCTACAGGGGAGCCAAGAGAAGCATCGCCGCAGCATTTCTTCCCGGCACCTAAAATAACAAAAAACGGCGCCTTTTTGCGCCGTGACCTTGTGTACGCGGATTACATTATTCCGCGTACCCTTTTCTTCTATAGTTTACACCATTTCCGCCCTTTCGTCAACCGTTTCAGATGATTTTCTTAAAAAATATTTCAAATCTTTTCAAAAAAATAGTCTAAAACGGCCTTTTTGCTCTCTCTTTCTCCGAAAAACTTCATGGAATAATGTAATCCGCGTATGTTCACGAAAAAGCTTGCCGCGCAATCTTTTTCCGTGAGAGGGTCCTCTTGGCGCCCCTGCAGGGTGGAGCGCCGCCTTTCTGTTCAACAGCGCAGTGCGCTGTGAACGGCGGCGCGACAGCCGAGCTGGTAGCGAGGCGGCGTTCGACGGGCGCTACCGTCGAACCTCGTCACGAACGTATGTGAGTGACTGAGGGGTTTTACGAGGTTGTTTTTAGAAAACCCTTTCGGCTCACTACGTTCGCC
>CANROI010000177.1 GCA_947632165.1 uncultured Clostridia bacterium | reverse complement strand
TCTCGTCGATCGAGCCGATGCCGTACTTTAAGTCGAGGTTGGTGGAGACCGCCGCGACGATATCGTCGACGGTGATGCATTTATAGTTAAGTTTCTCCACGAGAGGCTTTAAGAGCTTCTTCTCCCCGGGAGTGACGCCGAGCACGCGGGTCTCCGCCCCGAGGTCGACGGGCGCGTTCGCGTCCGCGGGCACCGCTTCGCGGCGCAGGATCTCGTGGAAGAGCTTGCAGGCCGCCACGAACTTGATGCGGTTGTCCTTGCGCTTCTCGCGGTTCTTCTTCTCTTCCTGCTTTTCGTCCGCCTCGGGCGCCGTCTCGCGAGTGTAGTAGATCGCGTTGATCTCGTCGCAGAACTTTTCTGCGACCTCTTCGACGGAGAGCGTTTCGCATTCGGCGGCGAGCCGTTCGGAGAACTTGTAGTTGGGATAATAGATCGTCTTGAGCAGGCCGAACGCCTTGGGATCCATCTCGCTGACCGAGGAAAAATCGACGGTGTTGTTGGCGATGATGACGTGGCGGATCTCGCCGTCTTCGGGATCGTTGACGAGCACGGTCACGCGGTTGATGCCCGCGTTCTGGATCGTCCTTGCCTTCTCTTCGGAGACGGTCTCCCCCTTCACGGCGAGCACTTCGCCCGTCTCGGGATCGACGATGTCGTCCGCGACGCGGCAGCCCGGCAGACGGTAGGCAAGATTGAGCTTCTTGTTGAATTTGTATCTGCCCACTTTGACGACGTCGTAGCGGCGGGGATCGAAGAAAAGATTGTTGAGGTGCTGGCGGACCGATTCCTCGGTGGGAACTTCGCCGGGGCGCAGCCTTCTGTACAGCTCGATGAGGCCGTCCGACTCGGAACGGGTCGTATCCTTCTCGATCGTGGCGGCGATCATCTTGTCCCCGCCGAAGAGATCTTCGAGGGCGCGGTTGGAGCCGTAGCCGAGCGCGCGCAAAAGCACGGTCGCCGCGAGCTTGCGTTTGCGGTCGACGTTCACCCACAGCACGCCCTGCGCGTCCTGCTTGAATTCGAGCCAGGCGCCGCGGTTGGGGATGACGGTCGTCTCATACATCTTCTTGCCCGTCTTGTCCGTCTCGGCGACGTTGTTGACGCCGGGGGAACGGACGAGCTGGGAGACGATGACGCGCTCCGCGCCGTTGATGATGAACGAGCCGTTCTCGGTCATGAGCGGGAAATCCCCCATGAACACGTCCTGGTCGAGGATCTCGTCCTTGACCTTATTGACGAGACGCACCTTCACGCGGAGCGGGAGCGCGTAAGTCGCATCGCGGTTGCGGCACTCCTTCTCATCGTACTTCGGCTTCTTCCCGAACTCATGGTCGAGGAAGTAGAGCTCGAAGTGGTCGGAAAAGTCGGTGATCGGAGAGAAGTCTTCGAAGATATCCGAAATGCCTTCGTGGATGAAGGTGTCGTAGCTCTCCTTCTGGATCTCCACGAGGTTCGGGATGTCGATGACTTCATTGATCTTGCCGAATTTTCTGCGTTCGGTCTTCCCGTACTTGTAGATGGGTAAGTTCATTCGTCAAATTCACTCCTTTTCTTGAATAGTCGTTGTTTCATTGACGATCTACCGAGTATATCTTTTCATCGATAAAAATCGAAATGCTACCTGAATTTTTTCCGTCCGCCCCTTTACATTTGCCCGAAAACGCGGTATAATAGGTCGGACCGAGTGCTTCGGATCGGCTCCCGAAAAGGCCAGAAAGGGCAAGAGCGCCTAATATCCGAGCATAATGATACAGTATGTAATTATAGCCGATTCCCAAATTCAAGTCAATCGGTTTTGACGTGCGAAAAAGAACTTTTTTTCGCAAAAAACGGAGAAATTCATGAGAATCGATAAATTTTTGAAAGTTTCGAGGATCTTAAAGCGCCGTACCGTCGCACAGGAGGCCGCCGACGCCGGGAAGATCTCGGTGAACGGGAAGGTCGTCAAACCCGCATACCGTCTGAAGGTCGGCGATATCGTCGAGCTCGACTACGTCTCCGGGAAGGTCACCTTCCGCGTGCTCGAGCTGAAGGAGACCGTAAAAAAGGATGAGGCCGCGAGCCTGTATGAGGTGATCACATGATCTCCGTCATAATCTGCGCCGCGGGAACGGGCAGCCGCGCCGGCTTCCCCGAAAACAAAGTACTGCATGCGCTGAACGGAATGCCCGTCCTGTGCCATTCCCTCTCCGTCTTTTCGCCCCTTGCCGATGAAATTTTGATCGCCTGCCGGGAAGAGGACGAGCGGGCGGTCTCCCCTCTCCTCACCCAATACGAGAACGCGCGGACGGTCCCGGGCGGCAAGACCCGCTTCGAAAGCGTCTTCGGCGCTTTGAAAGAAGTCAAGGGCGACATCGTGCTCGTCCATGACGGGGCGCGGCCCTTTGTCACGGCAAAGACGGTGCGGGACTGCATCGCGAGCGTACAAAAGTTCGGCAGCGGCGTCTGCGCGGTCCCCGCGACCGACACGACCGTGCTTGCCCAAGACCTCACCGTGACCTCCGTCCCCGCGCGGGCGAGCGTCTTTTCGGTACAGACGCCGCAGGGCTTCCGCACCGAACGGCTGCGTCTTGCCTATGAGCGGGCCTCGGCGGAGGGACGGGAAGCGGAATTTACCGACGACGGCGGGGTCTACTCCGCCTATGTCGAGCCCGCGCATCTGTTTTTGGGGGATCCCGCGAACAGAAAACTGACCTATGCGGGTGACTTCATGCCCGCCGATCGGGTCGGCTTCGGCGTGGATACCCATGCCTTCGCGCATCAGGAGGAGATCGACCGCGGCATCGCGCGGCTCAATCTGAATTACATCAAGTTGGGCGGCGTGACCATTCCCTCCAACCGCGCGATCGAGGCGCACAGCGACGGCGACGTCGTCGTCCATGCCCTGATGGACGCCTTGCTCTCCGCGGCAGATCTCAGGGACATCGGGTTTTATTTCCCCGAAACCGACCCCCGCTACAAGGGCGCGGACAGCATGGAACTGCTCAAGGCCGTGATGGAGATGCTGAAAGAGGCGGGCCTCGGCGTGAAGAATGCCTCCGTCTCGGTGCTCTGCGAACTCCCCCGCC
>CANROI010000176.1 GCA_947632165.1 uncultured Clostridia bacterium | reverse complement strand
AGCAGCCCTCGCCGTTCGAGCAGGCCGCTCTTTGCATGGACGGACAGGGCGATCAGGGACATCGGCAGAAAGGCGAGGAGGTTCACCCCCTGCGCCGCGCCCTGCTCCACGCCGCATAGCAGCGTCAAAAGCGGGATGAGCAGGGTGCCCCCGCCCATGCCCATCCCGCCGAGCAGACCGCCCGCGAGCCCGCAGAAAAAGAGCAGATAAAACGCCATATGACCTCCCCCCGGGGGAGTGCCGCTCCCCCTGAAATTCGAAAGCCGCGCGGACTACAGCAGCATCCGGATCCCCGCGGCGAGCATCAGGAGCCCGAACACAAGCCCCGTCAGCCGTTCGCTCAGCACCCCGAGCAGCTTCGCCCCGAAAAAGCCGCCCGCGGCGACGCCGAGCGCGACGGGCACCAGTACCGCCCAGGGCGCGAGCCCGTGCAGCAGATAGATCCCTCCGCTCACGGCGGAGGCGGGCAGCATGACGGCGATCGCCGTGGCATGCGCGCGACGCGCGGGCAACCCGCCCGCGCGCAGTACGGGAACGGCGATCATTCCGCCGCCCCCTCCCAACAGCCCGTTCGCCGCCCCGATCAACGCCCCGCCCGCAAGCGCTCCCGCTTTTCCCCTCATACTTCCCCCTCTTTTCTCATTTCAGCATGGGCGAATCGGAAAATTTTTTGCTTTTTTCTTCGATTTTTCACCGTTTCCTCGCAGAATTGCTTGATTATAATCTCGATTTACGATAAAATAGTAGAAGCAAATTGCGTAAATCAGATTCGGCCCCTTATATATTAGGGAAACCGAAAATCAACAAAGGGTGTTTTATGGCTAAATTTTCTCAGGCAAAATGGAAAAAGCGGGCGCTGACCGTTCTCAGCCTCGCAATGGCGACGACGCTCTCCCTCGGAGCGCTTGCCGCCTGCAACAATGAGACGGACCAATCCGACGACGACGATACCGTCGCCTCCAAAACGGATACGCAGCTTCTGAAGAACGGCAACTTCGAGTTCTACGGCGACAAGAATATCAAAGACGACGAAAACGGCAAGCCGCTCAAGAAGCTCAACGTCATCAATTCTCCCGACAGTTGGTCGTTCTCCTCCGGCTCCCCCTCCTCGGACACCAAGTCCGGGATCGTGAACACCGCCGAATGGGATTACTTCACCAAGACGGGCGGCTACGCCTTCCAAACCTATACCAAGACGAGCGGCGAAGGCGACGACGCGACCGAAGAGGAAGTGACCACCTTCCGCGACATCGCCGAGGCGTACACGCATTGGGAGGATCCCAATGTCTCCGCTTACGACCGCCTCAAGTTCCTCGACATCTATGAGGAAGAGATCGAGGACCTCGAGGACGGCTCCGAAGAGGCAAAGCTCTTCGCAAAGTACAGCTATACCGTCGACTTCGAAGACGTTGAAAAACTCGCGGAGGAAGTGGGCGATTCGCTCTCGCTCCGTTCGGGCGTTGCCGACGATGAGACGAATGTGCTCATGATCCACAACCAGAAGACGTCGGACAACGTGCGCGGCACGGCGCAGTACTACACCTCTTCCACGACGATCACGCTCTCCGCGGGCACCGCGGCGAGGGTCTCCCTCTGGGTGAGAACGGACAACCTCTACCACTATGCAGACACCGAGCTCAACGCCCGCGGCGGCGCCTACATCGGCGTGACCAACACCGTCGGCGGCACCACGCTCGACCAGATGCAGATCTACAACATCAACACCAAGGGCACATGGAAGCAGTACACCGTGTATGTCCGCGCGAGCACCTTTGCGACGAGCACCTTCCGCATCGTCCTCGGGCTCGGACAGGGCTCCTCCGACGACAGATACTACTCCGTCGACGGCTATGCCTTCTTCGACGACGTCGAATGCGAGATCATCTCGAACAACGACTATGTGACCGCT
The DNA here is from genome assembly GCA_947632165.1 of uncultured Clostridia bacterium. GTDB lineage: Bacteria > Bacillota > Clostridia > Christensenellales > Borkfalkiaceae > Gallimonas. Next base: position 1,196 of record CANROI010000176.1, on the reverse strand, counting down.
ACGGACGCGGACAGCGTGCGCGTCTGCACCGTCGACTCCCTTAAGAAAGACAAGCAGTTCGACACCGATTTCGTGAGCGAAGACACCTTTGCGCTCGACCTCTATGCGGGCTATGATTCCGACACGGAATTCCTCAACGGCGACGTCAACATCGGGCTCACCGAAGAGATCTCGGGCAGCAACACCTATACTTCCGAAAAGATCGATTCCTCCCTCGGCGAAGGGAGCGATAACTTCGCGGCGGTGACGACCCTCGGCGAACTCGCTTCCTCCTCCAATTCCTATGTGAAGAAGGTCTACGACAGCGACCTCAAGGAAAAATATCCCTTCGGCGGAACAGACAGCAAGATCGTGATGCTGCTCTCCGCAAACGGCGCGGCTTACACCGCCAAACTGCATGAGATCACCCTTCAGAAGGACGAGCGCATGCTCATCTCCTTCTTCGTCAAGACGAGCGACATCGACACCGGCCTTACCGGCGCGGGCGCCGTGGTCGTGGACGGCACGAACAAGACTTCCCTCGCCGCGATCGACTCCACCACCATCGCCGCGACGAACATCGACGCCAAGAGCGACGACGAGAGCAAGAAGGACATCTACAAGGGTTGGGTCCAATGCTTCTTCTTCCTCGAGAACACCACCGACAGCGAAAAGACCTTCCACATCGAGCTCACCTACGGCCCCACTTCCATCGTCGGCACAGATAAGTTCGGCTTCGGCGACGGCTATGCGGCGTTCACCAACTTCGAGACTAAGATGCTCAACAAGACCGAGTACAGCTACGCTTCGACGGGCGACCGCGCGAAGAAGGTCTCCCTGACGGGCGAAGTGGCCGAGACGAAGATGTTCGACTCCGTCTCCGCGACCGAAGAGAAGCTGCTCGAAAAGGCGCCCGCCCTGCCCGCGAACTTCCGCGGCGTGCTCGGCGGCAGCGACTTCATCCAGAACAACGATACTTCCAAGCCCAACGTAAAACCCGAAAGGATCGACGCGGGGCTCCTCAATTCCAAGTATGCCGACAACTACTTCGATTCCACCGAAGAGTGGAAGAAGGCGCTCGATTCCGCGGCCGGCACCGCCTCGACGGGCAGAGAATGGTGGAACAGCCTCTTCGGCAATGCCCGCCAGCCCCTCGTGATCATCAACCGTGAAGCGGCCTCCTACGGCTACTTCCTCGCCGAGACCGCGACCGTCTC
>CANROI010000175.1 GCA_947632165.1 uncultured Clostridia bacterium | reverse complement strand
GAGATCGTCTTCTGCGGCGTCTGCACCGATATCTGCGTCGTATCGAACGTGCTGCTCGTGAAGGCGGCGCTTCCCGAGGCGGAAGTGAAGGTTATCTCCTCCGCCTGTGCGGGCGTCACGCCCGAAAAGCACGAGGCGGCGCTCGAAACGATGCGAAGCTGCCAGGTGACCGTGGAGTGATCCGCACACCGCCGAAAGGCGGGAAAAAGGGGACGGTTATGGAAAAAACGAACGCCATGCGCATCCTCGAGCGGGCGAAAATAAGCTACCGCGTGCGGGAATATACGGGCGGTGCGCTTTCCGGAGCGGAAGTTGCGCGGCAGCTCGGCGAAGATCCCGCGCACGTCTACAAGACGCTCGTCACCGCGGGCTCGCCGCGAAAATACTATGTGTTCATGATCCCCGTCGAAGAGGAACTCGACCTCAGGAAGGCGGCCGCGGCCGTCGGGGAGAAGTCCCTCGCCATGCTCCCGCAGAAGGAGTTGTTCCCGCTGACGGGCTACGTCCACGGCGGCTGTTCGCCGCTCGGCATGAAAAAAGAGTTTCCGACGCTCATCCAGCGCGGCGCCGAGGGGCAGACGGTGCTCTTCAGCGGCGGGCGGATCGGCTGCCAGATCGAGGCGAACTTCGACGACCTTGCCCGCGCGATCAGAATCGAGCCGCGGGACCTCATCAAATGATCGGCTTTTACGGGCATTCCCGCCCGAAATACGGCGCCCGCCGCGGATTTTCCGCGGCGGGCGCCCTTTTTATACTCCCTATACTTATATTCCTTATTTTTTATAATTTGACGGAATATTTCTCCCGCTTGACGAAGCAGACGAGCGCGCAGACCATGACCCCGAGCAGACCTCCCGCGAGGGAGATCGGCGCGGCAAGCGGGAAATAGTTCTCCTCGTGGCAGCGATAGAGTTTCGCCCCGTCCCCTTCCGTGAAAAGTTCGATCTGTTGGGGAACCTTCGTCGAGATCCAGGAATCCATGCAAGCCGTGTTATAGCGTACATTATACGCCGAAAACGTCCTGTCTTCCGAATACAGGCGAAAGACCGTAAGTTCGATGCGTTCGCCCAAGGAACCGGAGCCGAGAACATGAAAGGGCTCGTCGCGGCTGATCTTGCAGCTCTCTTTTCCGTCGAAAAAAACGCACGAGAACCCATCCCCGAGGTCGCATTGTTCCCCCTCTTCGGCGGTCGAAGCAAGTTCGGAGAGCGGAAAGACATACTCGCGGACCTCCGACGAAACGGACCCGTCCGGATGGGACACGCCCGCCGCCAGCGTAAGAGTCTCCAGAAATTCGGTCATCTCCCCTCTTTCGGCGCTGTAGAGAAGTCCGCGCTTTTCGGGCTTCCAAACTGCAAAGAATACGGAGACCGCCACGGCGAGCAGGATCGGGATGAGCCCGAAGAGCGCCGTCTTTTTGTACAGCTTTTTGTTGCGGGCACGGAGCGCGGCCGCCTCCTCCCCGCCGTACTTTTTGACGGCCGCGGACGGAAGGAGGATCCCCGCAAGGAGCAGAGCGAAAAACACCGCGACCGCCACCGCCGCGAGGAGCGGGATCGGAGAAAACGTGCCCGCGAGGATGACGACCATGGAGAGCACGGCAAAGCCGAAGGGCACGAGGGCGGGAATGCAGAGCGCAAGAGCGAGTTTGCGGCGGAGCAGAATGACAAAGCTGCCGTTTTGGGGGAGATCGTCGTCGCCCGAAGTCTCCGCGCTCCTCGAAAAGGCGATCAAACAGATGAGGGAGACGGCGGAGAGCGCAAGCCCCGCAAAGAGGAGCGGAAGCCACCACGGCCATCCCGTCCATACGGTTGTAACGAGGTCGATAAACCAGCCGAGAAAGAAAAAGAAAAGCCCGAGCGCGAGCAGCCCGCCGAAGAGGTACGCCTGCGCCGTAAATTTGGAGAGTTTGCGCTTGAGCAGTTTGCGTTCCGACCGTTCGGAGAGCGCCGCGCCCTCCTCCCCCGCAGACGGCTTGCGCGCGCCCGCCAGGATTTCATCCGCCGTCACCCCGTAGAGCTCCGCGATCGCGGGCAGAAGCAGAATGTCGGGAAGGGCGGAGTTGCACTCCCAGGAGGAGACGGTGCGGTTGGAGACGTCGAGCCGGTCCGCAACTTCCTGCTGCGTAAAGCCGCGCGCCTTGCGGAGGGCAGCCAAAAATTCGCCGATGGATTGTCTTGCCATACAAAAATCTCCGTTTTTTCTTCGATTCTACCCCTCTTGGAGCAAAAAAGCAATACACGGACGTTGGAATTTGTCTATGATCGATGGAGTTCGGGGCGAAACAGGGGGCGCCGTGGCTTCCCTTGTCATTCCAAAGCGCCCGCACTGTTCAATTCTGCCACTCTTTCCTGTCATTCCGAGCCCCCGAAGGGGGAGAGAGAATCCCCTTGTATAAAGCGGACTGCGTATAAGGGGATACACTCCTCCCGCGCTTCGCTTGGTCGTCGGTATGACGGCGGGGCAGGCAATCCCAAATATGTCATTCCGAGCAGGCGCGCGCGGCTTTTTCCGCGGCGCGCCGTCGTCGAGGAATCGCCCTATTTTAATGCTATGGCTAATGCTGCGGCGATGCTAACTTCGCCCTTCGGGCTCGTGCCGCGCTTAGAGAATAGAACGCGCGCGGAGCAACTTCGGCTGACGCCTCCGTTCAGCATGACAAATTAGGGATGGCTTGGCGTTTCCCCCAAATACGGCGCGTTGGAAAACCACGCTTTTCCATAAGCGCACCCAATTCGGCAAACCCTTTTGCCTTACTGTCCGATGAAACGAACGAGAGGACAAGCAAGTTAAGGCATAGAAGCACTTTTCATCACGGAAATTCTTTTCGAACGACACCCCTTCCGTCACGGCGTTGCCGTGACACCCACCCCTCAAGGGTTGGGCAAGGGGGGAGTGAGCAAAGAATTTCGTGAACTAAATTACTGCGCGAAGCAGGGTTCCCCTGCGGCAGCGCACCCAATTTGGCAAACCCTTTTGCCTTACTGTTTGACAAGGCAGACCGTTTGTGGCCGATAATGTTCCATGAAATCCGAGAACTAACCCCTCACGAAATTTTTCCGCAAGGAAAAATTTGTGAACAATTTCGTGACTTCCTACTCTGCAAACTGCGCATTATAGAGCTCATAGTAGAACCCCTTCCGCGCCAAAAGGTCACGGTGCGTGCC
>CANROI010000174.1 GCA_947632165.1 uncultured Clostridia bacterium | reverse complement strand
CTCGCGCCGACGTCGTTGATCTCCGTAAGCATGGACTTCTTGTCGATGCACTTGTAGTTTTCACGCACCCGCCCCTTGCAGCGGACGAAATCGAACGGCACGCCCTCTTCGGTAAGTTCCCGCTCGAACGGAGCGCCGTTTTCGTCGTACATGAACCCCGTGGTGCAGGCCGCCTCGCCCAACCGGGCGACGCCGATCGCGACATTGATCGCCTTGCCCGTAAAAAAGAGCGACTTGCTGCGGACGACGTTGATCTTCCCCACATTGAGAGAGTCGAGCTCGATCGTGACGTCCACGCACGGACTCATGCAAACCGTTAAAATCATGTTGATCCCCTTATGCGCCGCGGAGCAATCTGACCGGACCGCGGAGCAGACGAAGGCGGAGCCTTCCTGTCTATTATATAACATTCTTCGGCCGATTTCAATAGGGAATGAGAAAATTTCGGCAAAAAATGCACAGATAAAAGGGGAAGCCGAAGCTCCCCCCGATTATTGACCGTTTCCCGGAAAAAGTTACATGGAGATCATCTGCAAGGTCTCGTAGAGCTCGTAGTTGAACTTTTTCTTCATGGAGACCGCTTCGATGATGTCCATATCGATGATCTTGTTGTTGTGGATGCCGACCACCCGGTTGCCTATGCCGTCTTTGAGGAGGCGGACCGCCTTGTTCCCGAATTGGGCGGCGAGCATTCTGTCTGCCATCGAGGGCGAACCACCGCGCTGGACGTGGCCGATGGTCGTCGCGCGGACGGAATAGGAAGTGACCGCCTGCAGCTTCTTGGTGAACTCCTCCGCGGTGATCGCGCCTTCGGCGACGACGATGATGTTGGAGTGCTTGCCATTCTTGCGCGAGCGGTTGATGCGCATGACGATATCCTCCATATCATAGGGGATCTCGGGGACGACGATGATCTCGGCGCCCGACGTGATGCCCGCATAGAGGGCGATGTCGCCGCAATGCCGCCCCATGACCTCGACGACGGAGATGCGCTCGTGAGAGTTCATCGTGTCGCGCAGTTTGTTGATGATCTCGAGACAGGTGTTGACGGCGGTATCGAAGCCGAGCGTATAGTCGGTATATTCGAGGTCGTTGTCGATCGTCCCGGGGATGCCGATCGTGGGAATGCCGTAGTCCTCGGTGAGGCATTTCGCGCCGCGGAAGGAGCCGTCGCCGCCGATGACGACAAGGCCCTCGATCCCGCGCTTTTCGAGCGTGGAGACCGCCTTCTGCTGCCCCTCCTTGGTGAGCATTTCGAGGCATCTCGCCGTTCTGAGTTTGGTGCCCCCTCTCTGGACGATGTCGGAGACGGAGCGCATTTCCATCGGCACCATCTGATCCTCGATGAGCCCGGCGTAGCCGCGCTCGATCCCATAGACCTCCATGCCGAAATAGATTGCCGTTCTTACGACCGCGCGGATCGCCGCGTTCATGCCGGGCGCGTCGCCGCCGCTCGTCAAAAGTCCGATTCTTTTCATATATCCTCCTGTGTTCCGTACATCATTATATCAAAAACGCGCCGAAAAGCAAGTGTTTTTCAATTGATTCTCGCCTCTTAAGAAAAATTCAGAGGAGTTTGACGCACGATTGGGGCAGGAACATCCTCAGTTCCGCAAGAAAGGCGCGGCTGACGTTGACGGAAGATTCGTACCGCTTGCCGCCATGCAGGATCTTCGCCTTCGTCGGCCCCTGATAACATTCGAGCATTTCGAGAAATTCCCCGAAATCCTCTTCGGACAGGGCGCGGGCGTCCAGCCAGAGCACCTGCCCGTCCTCCTCCTTGGGCGGCTCGGCCGGGACGGCGGCCTCCTTACCCTCCGTGTCGAATTCCTCGAGGGAATCGAGCACGATCACGGGCAGTTTGTCGGGATCGATGCTGAGCTTCCCGCTCGCCCGCACGACCGTATCCTGCCGCAAAAAGCCCCTGCATTTTTCATAGACGCGGGGGAAGGCAAGGCAGTCGATGCTGCCGTAGAGGTCCTCCACCGTGACGAACGCCATGATGGCGCCCGCCTTCGTGTTGATCTTCTTGACGCCCGAGATGAGCCCTCCCATCGTCGCGGGCTGGTTGTTCTCGATCTGGTGATAGGTCCTGTCCCCCGTCTCCTCGTCCTCCTCGTAGTCGGCGAGCATGCCGCAGTTGAAGGTGCAGTCCTTGAAATAGGGCGCAAAGGGCTGGAAGGGATGCCCGCTGACGTACACGCCGAGCACCGATTTCTCCTTCGAGAGGAGCTCCGACGAGACCCACTCGGGAATGGGCGGAAACTCCGCCTTGGGCGGCTCCTCTTTGATAAAGTCGCCGAAGAGGGACATCTGCCGTCCGCCCCTCTGCTTATCCATGCCCGAAATGCGCCGCATGAGATCCTCATAGACGGCAGCGTACTGCGAGCGGTGCTGTCCGAAGCTGTCGAATGCGCCGCCGATGATGAGCGCCTCCACCATCCGCTTGTTGACGAACCGCGTGCAGCGCATGAGGAAATCGGAAAAGTCCTCGAACGCCCCGTTCGTCTCGCGCTCCTCGATGACCGCCTCCATTGCGCCGATGCCCACGCCGCGCAGAGCGCAGAGCCCGAACCGGAGCCCGTTCCCCTGCACCGAGAAATACGCCTTCGACTTGTTGACATCGGGCGGATACACCGCGATGTTCTTCTCCTTCATGTAGACGACGTACTTTGCGATCTCGTCGATCTTATCGATGCGGTTGTTGAGGACGCCCGCGAGAAATTCCTTGGGGTAGTAGCGCTTCAGATACGCCGTCTGGTAAGTGACGACGGAGTAGGCCGCCGCATGGGATTTGTTGAAGGCATAGGAGGCAAAGCTCTCCATCTGCGCGAAGAGTTTTTCGGCGATCTCGGGCGCGATCCCGTGCGCCGCACAGCCCGTGATGTTGCCCCCCTTGTCGATATCGCCGTGGATGAACTTATCCTTCTGCGCCATCAGCTCGGAGAGGTGCTTCTTCGCCATCGCGCGGCGGACGATGTCTGCCTGCCCGAGCGAGTAGCCCGCAAGGCTCTGGAAGATCTGCATGACCTGCTCCTGGTAGATGATGACGCCGTATGTCTTTTCGAGAATGGGCTTCAGGAGGGGCGTAAGGTAGGAGATGTGCTCCGGATCCGCCCTGTTTTTGAGGTAGTCGGGGATGAAATCCATGGGCCCCGGGCGGTAGAGGGAGATGCCCGCGATGAGATCTTCGAGGCAGT
>CANROI010000173.1 GCA_947632165.1 uncultured Clostridia bacterium | reverse complement strand
GCGCCTTGCGGCGACGTGGTGCCGGTGGTGGGGGTCGAACCCACACGGTATTGCTACCACAGGATTTTGAGTCCAGCGCGTCTGCCAATTCCACCACACCGGCAAGTCTGTTTTATTATACTATAGCCGAATGGAAAATGCAAGCGATTTTTCCGCCGTCCGCTCGTTTTTTTGTCATTGCAGCGTTTCATTCGCCGCTTCTTTCAGCAGATCCAAAATGGCGGGCATGCCGTTCTCCGTCTCACAGACGGATAGGGAAAAGCGGAGCATTTCATCTTTTTGCAGAGCCGCCAGCGCGGAGACAAGATTCCCGAGTTCGCATTCGCGCAGGATCCGGCAGAGCCCGCGCTGTTCGAAATATCGGGCATTGAGGAGTTGGTCGCCGCGCGAACTCTTTTCGAGCGGGATGAAGAGCGTCGGTTTTTTGAGTGCAAGCACTTCGAAGACGGTATTGCTGCCCGCACGGCAGACTACGGCGTCGCAGGCCGCATAGGCGCTGCCCATGTCGTTTTCAAATTCCCGCTGCACATACCCTTCGGGCGGATCGCTCAGGGCATTTCCCTTGCCGCATAGGTGCAGGATCTGCCAATCGCAAAGAAGGGCCTTGAGGTTTGCGCGGATCGCGTCGTTGATCGCCTTGCTGCCGCTTCCGCCACCTAAAACGAGCAGTACGGGCTTTTCCGCCGCAAATGAATACTTTTTCAGGGCACGGGCCCGATCGCCGCGGAAGAGCTCCTTACGCATCGGAGAGCCCACACATTTGCCGTTTTCAAACAGCTTTGCCGTCTCAGGGAAGGAGGTGAGCACATAGCGGCACTTTTTTGCGATGAGTTTGGTGCACAGTCCCGGCGTAAAGTCGCTCTCATGGGTGATTGCCGGGATGTGCAGTTTATCCGCCGCCCAAACCGCCGGGAAACTCGCAAATCCGCCCTTGGAAAATACAAGATCCGGCTTTTCCCGCCGAAGGATTTCGAGCGCCGCCTTCTCCGCCGCGCGCAGCCGGAAGGGGATCTTGAGATTCTCTGCCGAGAGCGCGCGTACGAGCTTCGGGCAATCCACCTCGAAGTACGGATATCCCGCCGCAAGGACGAGCTCGCGCTCGATCCCGCAGGTGCCCATATAGGCGAGCTTGTGGCTGTATTTGAGTTCATTCATGATCGCGAGGTTGGGCACCACATGCCCCGCACTCCCGCCGCCGCAAAAGAGAAGATACTTCATAAAAAACACCCTTCTAACAGTATATGCCGAAGGGTGTATTTTATTGACTGCGCTCAACGGTAGGAAGCCGCGATCCGCTCGGCCTCCGCCTGTACCCGTTCCTTCAAAGATGCGGGGTAGAGCACGCGGAAGCCCGCGCCGACGGACAGGATCTTGCCGAGGAGAGATTCGTCGTTCGGCAAAGAGACCTCGGCCACATATTGGTCGCCCTGCTTCGTGACGTTTTCGACGCCCAACCATTCCTCCGCAAAGGGCAGCGCCTCGGAAGAGATCTCGAACCGTGCGAGGATGGAATCTTCCTCCGGCCAGAAGCGGAGCGGAATATCCTCCCGGCGGAAGGGACGGCGCTCGAACTGTTCGCCCGTCTTGAGGATCGCGCGCATGCGTCCTAACTTGAAGAGCCGGAAGGCATCGCGCTTCGTGCACCAGGCATAGACATACCAGATATTCTGTTTATAGACGAGAAGATGGGGGAAGATCGTGCGCTGCGTGCGCTCTCCCTCGCGGGAGATATAGTCGATCTCGAGCGCCTCGCGCTCTTCGATGGCACGCTCCATGAGCGCAAGTTTTTCAGAAAAACGGTGCTCGTCTCCCCAGGTCCCGCTGTCGACAAGGATATTCCCGGATAGGGTCAGGTCGTATTTTTCCGATTTCACCTGCGCCGAAAGTTTGTCGATCGCAGATTTGAGCTCCGGATCGGAGATCTGCTCGTTCATGGCGAGCATGGCGCCGATCGCCTTCGCATATTCTTCTTTGGTCATCAGCCCCTTGGGCAGCTTGAAGGCGTCCGAAATATAGATCCCGCCGCCCGAACCTCTTGCGACATCGATCGGGATCCCCGCGATCGTCATCTCATCCACATAGCGGTAGATGGAGCGCACCGAGACGTCGTATTTTGCCGCAAGTTCGCCCGCGCTCACCTTGCGCTTTGCCAAAAGCGTGAATAAAATTCCCGTCATGATTTGAAATTTCATGCTTTTCTCCTATAAAAATTGTTGTTTCCCGAAAAAAATTATAGCATATATGACAATGACTGTCAAGTATGGTGGATATAATAATGCTCGGAAGGTGCGATGCAATGAATGATCGTGAGATTGAACGGGTTTTGGAGCAGGCAAGACAAAGACGGCAGGCGGAGCGCAACCGGGCGCTGATCGGCATGTACGCGGGGATGCGGAGCGGGCTCGAGGAGCTGCGCCGCATGCGCGGGCTCAACGTGGAGGAGCGGGAGCGCGCGGCGTGCAGGAAGCAGCTCCTGAGCTGTTGATTTTTTTGCAAATCGTCCTTACTTTCGTTGACAAAAATCGCGCCCGCGTGTAAAATAAAGGGCAGAAATAACACGCGGAGAGATTTTATGCAGAACGTAATGGACACCCTGCGCGCGCGGGGATTTATCAAGCAGACGGTCTATGAAGAGGAACTCTATGAACTGCTCGGCAAAGAGAGCGTCCCCTTTTATATCGGATTCGACCCCACGGCGGATTCTTTGCACGTCGGGCACTTCATGCAGCTCGTTGCAATGAAGCACATGCAGGACGCGGGCCATAAGCCCATCATCCTCATCGGGGGCGGCACGGCCATGATCGGCGATCCTTCCGGCAGAACGGATATGCGCTCGATGATGACCAAAGAGACCATCGCCTATCATGTGGAATGTTTCAAGCGGCAGATGTCGCGCTTCATCCGCTTTGACGGGGAAAACGGAGCGATCGTCGTCAACAACGCCGATTGGCTTATGAACCTCAATTACATCGACTTTTTGCGCGACATCGGCGTGCATTTCTCGGTGAACAAAATGCTCACCGCCGAATGCTTCAAGACGCGGATGGAGCGGGGGCTCTCTTTCCTCGAGTTCAACTATATGCTGATGCAGGCCTACGACTTTTTGGTATTGCATCAGAAGTACGGCTGTTCGCTCGAATTGGGCGGCGACGACCAGTGGAGCAATATTCTTGCGGGCGCCGATCTCATCCGACGGAAAGAGCGCAA
>CANROI010000172.1 GCA_947632165.1 uncultured Clostridia bacterium | reverse complement strand
TATCATTTTTGCTACGCCCGAAACTTCAATGAAATTGCTTTCCATGATAAACGAATAATTACCTATGGTTTTGAAAGGAAAAATCCCAAATGGCACTTTGGCGGGTGCTTGACTAAAACGAGCGCGCCGCTACACGGGGCGTTCTACCCCCTACAAGTGATAGGCAGATAGCAAGTCCAAAAACTTTCCGCTTTCCGCAAAATTTTCATATGGGGTATAAAAAGAGCTCCCTGCGGTCACCGCAGGGAGCTCTTTTTGAGGTTTGATCATTCCGCATCCGCAGGATAGAGGAAGATGTAGGTTTCTCCGAATTGCAGGGAGATGCTCGAGATGGACTTGTACACGGAGAGATAGTAGACCGTGCCATCCTCATCCTTCAGGACGAAGTAGTCGCCCGTGAGGCCGCCGTAGAGCTCTTCGACGCTGTGATAGATGATGGTGAGCGTCTTTGCCGCGCCCTCGCCCGCCTGCAGGGTGATCTTGTCCGCAGCCACCACGACGGTGTAGGTCTCTTCGGTCGCGTAGTCGTCACTCGTATAGGTGCCGTAGGAGCCCTCGTAGCTGACGACATACTCCGTATCCATGAGATAGTAGGAGGTATAGTCCGCGGAATCGGCGTCGATCACCAGCAACATGCCGTGGTCTATGACCTCGAGCACGCACTCTTTTTCCTGATAGGTGAAGGAGAACTGATAGTAGTAGTCGCCCTGATTGCTATCCCAATCGCGGTAGAAGGTGATGTCCGCCGCGGCGATCGTGGCCGTGTTTTCGCCCCGGACGATGGTGATCGAGTCTTCGGCGACGGTCACGCGGTAGCCCTCGCCCTCATAGGTGGCGCAATATTCCGACCAGCTGTCGAGCTCCTCGTATCTGTCACGGCTGAGCCCGATGCCGTCGCTCTCGCCGGAGCGCGCGAGGACGAGCGCGTCGTAGCCGTAGTCGGCCTGTTGCAGGATATATTCGCTCTCGCCGAGCATGAAGGTGAACTGCGCGGCATCGTCCACATAGCCGTAGTCGTCGACCACGGTGACGATCTCGAAGACGATATTTGTCGCAGTCTGCGTTGTGCCGCCCATCATGACCTCGATGGCGTTTGCGGTGATGATGACGTCGACATCTCCGCCTTCGTCATCGACGCCGAGGAAGGTGCCGATATAGAATACCCAGTCGCAGCGGTAGAGGGTGATGCGCTCCTCGCCCGCGGTGAGGATGAGGGTGTCGTCCTCCTTGTTGATGGTATAGGTCTTGCCGTCCGCCTCGAAGGAATAGCCGCTGCCTGCCTCCGCAGCTTCGACCTTCTCTTCCCCGAAGGTGATGGCGTCGAGGGTGATGGAGAGCACGGTCTCGCCCTGTTCATCTGCCCAGGTGCCGCCGAAGGAGGCATCGATGACACCCTCGAGCTGCGCATCGTCGATCGTGATGGGCAGGACCGTCTCGTCCCATTTTTCAAAGGTGAGCACGATGTGCATTCCGTCGCAGTCGAGTTCCACGGTGTGCAAAACGCCGTCCTCGATGGTCAGCGAGAAGGAATCGGGCGCGTAGAAGAGCTCGAGCTGCTCGGAGCCCGTGGCTACCTGCTGTGCGAAGAAGTTGGAGACTTCGCCGTAGGAATCATAGATGTCGGCGGGGCGCACACGGAAGGCGCCGTTTCCGAGGCTCTTCAGCAGGTAATAATATTCGCCGTTGTTGTCGGAGAAGGTAAAGATGCCCTTCATGGAGGAGAGGTCGCTTCCCTGCGACACGATTTCTTTGAAGGCAAATTCGCCGCTCTCCGCATCATAGACATAGCTCCAGATGTTGCCGTCGGGACGGGCAATGTCGCCGTAGGCATAGTCTTCTTCGGCGATATAGATGGCTCTGTCGGTGTAGTAGAGGGTCTGCTCACCCATGTCGCTCTCCATGCGCACGGTGTAGCTTTGGGCGGCGGCCGCCTTCTGCATGGCGGTCTTCAGCGCCCGGTGCTCGTCGAGGACGGGGTAGTCACTGAAATAGTCGTCGTCGATCGTCACATCGTCGCGGCGGACATCCAGCGCGAAGGTGTACTGATAGTCCTCGCCCCAGTCGAGCTCGGTGGCGCGCGCAAAGGCGATCTCGAGGCGGACGATGGCGTTGTCCTCTTCGTACATTCTGAAGGTTTCGACGGCGTCGGCATAGCCGAACAGCGCATTGACGATGTCCTCATAGCGATCCTCGCTCACCGTCCAAACGCCGGGCTCTGTCTCGGTGAGGGCGCGCTCCGAGAGCAGGTTGAAGGGATTGAAGAGGGCGCTGAAGGGTTGGTCGCTGAAGGACTGAGAGATGAGCGCTCCCGTCATGTCGTGCGTGAGCTGGATGGTGGAATTGTCGTCCGCTTCGCGGAAGAGCCAGACCCGCGTGGGCTCGGCCCCTTCGTAGGACTCGATGAGGACGGCGCGCCGCTGCATGTCAAAGACCGTCCTGAGATCGGATACGGTCTCCGTATCATAGTAGTAGTCATGATCCGTGCGGGTGCCCTCGAAGGCGACGGCGCCCTTCAGGGAGTCGAGCACGAGTTTGGCGCGGCTCACGAAAGTGACGGTGATCGCGGTCTCTTTGGTGACGGTGAAGGTAAATTTGTTTCCGTCGAGCTCGGCCGCCGCGCCGTTGACAGTGGCGCCCTGCACGAGGAAACCCTGTGCGGCCGTCACGGTCGCGGTCACGGTCTCGCCGTATGCGTACTTATCTCCCGCAGCAGAAGGGGTCAGCTCCACGGTTCCCTGCTCCTTTTCATAGGTGAGCGTGACGGGATAGGTGAGTTTCCCGAAGGTGACGGAAACGGCTGTGTCGCCGGTGACGGTAAAGGTATAACTCCCGTTCGTGAGGGCGGCATCTTCCTTCCCGCTCACGGTAAAGGTCTCCACTGCGTATCCCGTATTGGGCGCGACGGTGACGGTCACGGTCTCGCCTTCGTCATAGAGCTCGCCCTCTTCGGGTGCGCCGAGGGTGACGCTTCCCTGCGTCTCGTCATAGGTCACGGTGATCCGATAGCCCTTTTCTTCGGGTGTTTCGGGTGTGCAGGCCGCAAAAGCGGCGCACGTTCCAATCGCCATGGCGAGGATACAGATCAAAAACAGTTTTCTTTTCATGCGTTCTCCTTTAATATTATTAGTATATTATAGCCCATTTTATAACATCAGCCCGTCCATTGTCAAATGTTTCGGACCGCGTTAGCGAATTTTATGCGGTTTTTATTCAAAGAGCCAAGGAAGTTTCCTCGGCGCTTCGGAATGG
>CANROI010000171.1 GCA_947632165.1 uncultured Clostridia bacterium | reverse complement strand
TCGACGCCGTGTTCGATGATCCCGTCGCCGCCGTAGAATTGGCTGCCCGCGCGGTAGAGCTCGAACCCGACGAGCCCCGCCTCGACCGCGGAGGCGATCTTCGCGGCACAGCTCGATTTTGCCCCGTCGCACACGATCCCCGAGTCGATGGCGAGCGCGTTGACGATCGTATGGGCGATCTCGTCGAAGCCGCCGCCGCAGAGATAGCAGATCCCCGCCGCCGCGCCGCAGCCCGCGCTCACCGCGCCGCAATAGGCGGAGAGCCGCCCGATGCGCGACTTCAGATGTACGGTCACGAGGTCAGAGAGCGCGACCGCGCGCAATAATTTTTCCCGCGGGGCGCCGAGTTCTTCGGCATAGACGGCGACGGGCACCGAGGCGGTGATCCCCTGGTTCCCGCTCCCCGAGACGATGACGACGGGCAGTCCGCAGCCGTTCATGCGCGCGTCGGAGCCCGCCGCGGCGTACGCCTTGGCGCGGTTGTGCACGTCTTTGCCGAACGATCGGAGCAGCGTCTTGCCCACCCGTGCGCCGTAGTCGTTTTTGAGCCCTTCTTCGGCGATCGCCATGTTGCAGGCGATCTGTCTGCCCACGCAGTCCTCGAGGTCGGCGGGGTCGGCGCAGTCCGCAAAGCGAACGACCGTCTCCACCGAGAGGCCGTCCTCGATCTTTTCCGCCTCCTTCACGGCCTCGCCGCCCTCCCTTAAGACGACGCCGTTCTTTTCCACGCGCACCACGTTCGTGTGCCGTTCCACGATGCGCACATAGGCGCTTTCTTCCCCCGCGCGGACGAGCACGCCGATATAGAAGATGCAGTCGTGCGCCTCCCGCACCGTAAACTTCGCCTTGGAGAGGTATTCCCCGACCTTGCGGATATCCTCTTCGGTGAGGGCGGAGAGGACTTCGAGCTCCTTCGTCTCGTCGCCTGCGGCGATCCCCGCGGCGGCGGCGGAGATCACGCCCCGCATTCCACCCGTATGGGGCACGACGACGCTCTTCACGTTTTTGAGGATGTTCCCGCTCACCGAGATCACGACCTCTTCGGGAAGGACTCCGAGCGTGGCGCGGGCCAGCGCCGCGGCGTAGGCGACGGCGATCGGTTCCGTGCAGCCCATCGCGGGCAGGAGTTCCCGCCGCAAGGTATTCAGGCAGATATCATAGAGTTTGCGTTCCATACCTGACAGTATAGCTTTTTCATAAAATTTTGTCAAGGGGCGGTGCAGAAAAATCCCGTTTGCGACAAACGCTTGACACGCGCCTCGCCTTTATACTATAATAATGAGAGAAAAACTTTGAACACAGGGAGGGATTATGACGAAATCCGAAAAGATCCGCTTTTATTACGGCATATTTTTGGCCGTATTCACCGCGGTGATCGGGATCCTGTTCATCGTCGAGGCCGCGCAGATCTACTATTCGGGCGACGGTGCTTCGAAGGGCATGTATTCCCGGGAGATCGTCGGCGGAAAACTGATGGCGCTCCTTGCGCCCGTCTGCCTCTACATCGCGGCGGTCATCGCGGGATTCGTGCTCTCCGTCCTCTTCCCCTCCGCGGGCGCAAAGCGCCGCGGGCGGGACGACGTCGCCGTCTATCGCCGCCTCAAAAAGAGGATCCCCTCCGGGGGAGGCGAAGATTTTTCGCCGCTCTATGCAAGCTACCGCCGCGGGGAGTTTCTGATCCTGTGTGCGCGCGCGGCGTGCGCCGTTTTCTGCGTCGCGGCGGCGGTCGTCTCGATCGTCTATCTCTGTGACGCGGCGCATTTCCACGGTTTCACGGAGCTCAGTCCGAGCGGAGAGGGCTATATCAACGAAGACGTCCTCAATATGCTGGCGGGCGTGATGCCCTGGGTGGGCGCTGCGCTCCTTCTCGTCTGCGCGGAGACGGTCTTCGAGCATATCTATGCCCGCAGGGCGCTTCCCGCGGTCAAAAAGATGATCGCGACGGGCTCGGGCGAACCCGCTCCCGCCCCCTTTGCGCGGCAGACCGCGGCGCTCTCTGCGATCGTGCAGCACCCCCGCACGACGGCCGTCCTTCGGCTTTTGGTCCTCGTCTGCGGGATCGTCTTCCTCGTGCTCGCCCTCGTCGGGTTTGTGCAGAACGGGAACGGCGGGATCCTCGATGTGCTCAACAAGGCGATCGCCATCTGTTCCGAGTGCATCGGATTGGGATAAGGCTAAGGCGAAGGGAGTTGAACCTTATGAAATTCTTCGAAAAGATCGGAAATTGGTGGAAAAATCATAAGCCGACCAAGCGGCGGCTCATACAGGTCTATGCGGCGCTTCTGACCAACGCGAACATCAAGGGCTTTTTCACGGGCAACATCTACCGCGGGGCCACCAAGTATGCCTGCGTGCCCGGGCTCAACTGCTATTCCTGCCCCGGCGCCGTCGGCGCCTGTCCGCTCGGTTCGCTGCAGAACGCGCTCGCAAGCTCGGGCGCCCGCGCTCCTTACTATGTGTTCGGGATCATTCTCCTTCTCGGGCTGATCCTCGGACGCACAATCTGCGGGTTCCTCTGCCCGGTCGGGCTCGGGCAGGAGCTCCTCTATAAGATCAAGACGCCGAAGCTCAGAAAAAGCCGCTATACCCGCGCGCTGTCCTATCTCAAATATGTGTTTCTCGCGGTCTTTGTGATCGCAATCCCGCTCATCTACGGCCTGCAGGAGAACGGCGGAGCCGTGCCCGGGTTCTGCAAATACATCTGCCCCGCGGGCACCTTCGGCGGCGCGCTCGGGCTGCTCATGAATCCCGTCAATGCCGATATGTTCTCCATGCTCGGCCCTCTCTTCACGTGGAAGTTCTGTCTGCTCGTCGCCATCTGCGTCGCCTGCGTCTTCATCTTTCGCGCTTTCTGCCGTTTTTTCTGTCCGCTCGGCGCGATCTACGGGTTCTTCAACAAGATTGCCCTGCTCGGCGTAAAGCTCGATAAAAATTCCTGCACCGACTGCGGGCTCTGCGTCTCCCACTGCAAGATGGACGTCAAGCGGGTGGGCGACCATGAGTGTATCAACTGCGGCGAATGCATGGACGTGTGCCCCGCCAAGGCGATCTCATGGAAGGGGAGCAAGCTCTTCCTCCACAAGAATGCCGTCGAGGCCGCCGCAACGGAGCGGCCCATCGACCTTACGGCCGAAGTCCCGGGCGCTGCGCTCGCGGCGGCATCCTTCTCCGTCCCTTCGGAGAATGTGTCTTCGGGGAGCGCTCCCTCCGCGGCCCCGGCCGTCAAGGCAAAGCCGAAGCGCGGCAAAACGTTCTGGCTGCAGGT
>CANROI010000170.1 GCA_947632165.1 uncultured Clostridia bacterium | reverse complement strand
CTCCCGTGGCTTCAAAATTACCACCGTGTCTTGCAAAACCTGCGGCGCTTCCTTCATTACGGGTATCGAATCCGCTGAGCTCGCGAAGCATGACTACAGGCTTCAGATGAAGGAAACCGTTGAACCTACTTGCGAGGGCGACGGCTGCCTCATCTATGAGTGCTCTGTCTGCGGCGACCGCTATACCAAGGTTGATCCTGCCACCGGCCACTCCTATGTGGAAGTTAAGGAAAAGTCCAAGGCGGCGAACTGCGAAGAAGACGGCTTCACTTATTATGAGTGCTCTGTCTGCCATGATCACTACACTGTTGCGATCAAGTCCAATGGCACCCAGCATCAGTGGAATTATGATGAAGCGGAGATCCTCCACGAGGCTACTTGTAAGGATTTCGGCGACATCAAGCTCACCTGCTCCGTCTGCGGCGCGACCAGAAACGAGATCATCAACACCGTTGATCACAAGAAGGGCGCCGAAAATGAAGGCGTGAGAAAGGATCCCACTTGCACCGCCGACGGTACCAAGTACTTCAAGTGCCAGTGGTGCGAACAGACCTTCGACCGCGTTGATTGGAACGAGAAGATCGATAAGCTCGGCCACTCCTTCGAAGAAGAAGGCTTCGTCGCTCCTCATAAGACCGACTGCGAGATCGATGAACAAGTCACCGTGAAGTGCACGCGCTGCGATGTCACCAAGGAAATGACTGCACCTGCAGGCGTACATACCTATAAGTTCTCCGATTTCGAACAGGACGAATGCGGTCTCTTCTCCGTGAAGATTTCCTGCGAAGTTTGCTCCTACACGGATACTTGGGATTATGACAACGAGTTCGTTGAGAACATGAAGAGAACGGTCGAGACCTCCAAGGAAGCTGAAGAGCCCGATCCGAACGTTCCCAACTGCGAGGCGTTCCTCAATTACCTCGAAGAGCAGGGCTACCGCGCTCAGCACGGCACCGTTGATGCAAGCCAGTACATTAACTTCTATGAACTCCTTGCAAATATCCCTGCAGCTGATCAGCCCACCGAGACCGATCCTAAGCTCGGCGCTACGATCGATCCCAACGTTGCACACAGAACATATTATATCTGCCCGGATTGCGAGAAGGAAGTTGAAGTCTCCTACATTAAGGAAAGACACAGCTTTGCTCCTTCCAGACTCACTACAAACGGCTTCGGCACCGAATACACGATCGGCGCGGACGGCAAGGCAACGAGCCTTCGTTGCTGGGATGTCGCAGTTGAATACTACTGCACCGATACCGGCTGCACCGCTACCTATCACGGCACCGTGAAGGGCCTTGGCCACGATTGGAAGGGCACCTGGATCCTCACCGAGGCAGGCGCAAAGACCGCCGAAGGCAAGATCACGGATTGCGAAGCACCCGGCACCCGGTTCTACTACTGCGCACGCTGCAACGACAGAACCGATATCAAGTACACGACGACCGACGGCAAAGAATATCGTCTCAACGGCGAGGCTTGGACTCTTTACGACGCTAAGAAGGAAGAGTTCGACACCACCGACACCAAGACGCTTGAACAGCTCACCGCGGCCAAGGCTGTTAAGGGCTACTACAGCGCAACCCCTATCGTCGATGCGACGAAAGACGAAGCGCACGGCTACAAGGTCGAACAATACAAGCTCACGCACAGCAAGGTGCCCGTCATTGAAAAGTGCAAGGCTCCTACCTGCACCGTAGACGGTACCTACGCCTTCAAGTGCTCCGTCTGCGGCAAAGAATTTACCGAAAAGTGGGCTGCAGAAGGCCACAAGTGGAACTATGACGATGACGAGGCTTGGGAGCGCGTATTCGGCACAGAAGGCGCTATCAACGGCTGCCAGAGCGTCCTCGAAAGAAGAACTTGCACTGTCTGCAACGCAACGGAAGATCGCAAAGCAACTCCTAAGATCGTGCACCAGGGCCTCAGCGTTAAAACCAATATCCAGGCTACTTGCTCGACCGATGGCGAAATCACCAATACCTGCGATGTCTGCGGCCAGACTTGGTCCGAACACGTCCCCGCTCTCGGCCATACCTTCGAAGGTAAGGGCATCGAAGTCGCTGAAGAAGATCGGCTCGCACTCCTCGAAAAATTTGTAAAACCCGTCTTCGAACAGTATTGGGAAGACAAGGACGGCACCCTTTGGACCGAATCCGTTGGTTCCTGGTGGAACCAGCTCGACGGCGGTGCTATGATCCACTTCCGCAGCGGTGTGTCCTGCGGCCATCCCGGCGCGGACGTCTATGTCTGCCTCCGTTGCGGCGAAGTCATCGCAGATGTCTATGCAGAAGCAACCGAGCACACTTGGAGCGATTTCGTCGTCGACGTGGAAGCTACCTGCGAGCACAGCGGCTCCCAGCACAAAAAGTGCGAAGTCTGCGGCGCAGTTGAATATCAGACCATCCCCAAGGCGGATCACTGGTACTACACCATCTCCAGAGAAGAGGCAGCTAAACTCGGCCAGGACGAACTCGAGAAGTACCTCCACATCGTCGGCAAAAACGAATCTTCCTGCCTCACCCCCGACAGCGTCACCGTCGAGTGCGTCGACTGCGGCGTCCGCTATGCTTACGCCCAAGACGGCAAAGCGACCGGTCATGATTGGGTTCTTATCGAAGAGACTGACAACGACCTCATTTTGTGCGGCCACTTCAAGAGCACGGCACGTCTTGCGTACTGCGCGAACTGCGGTCTCGTTATTGATGTCACCGATATCAAGCTCGAGAAAGAACTTTACACCGAAGAGACGGCAAAGGGCACGGAGCACAAGGCTGGCGACGAGACCGGATACGTTATCTTCGAGAACTCGAAGACGTACGCGAAGTACATCAAGCTCGAGAATGCGCCCGCAGAACTCGCTGAGTTCAAGGACGATTATAAGAACCTCTACATCGGCGTGAAGAACGGGAAGCCCATCAACGCCCTTGCGACCATTGCCATTGCAATGGCTTACGAGTCCGACGAGATCCAGATGCACAAGTTCGTCGACGACGACGAGCACAGGCTCTACGTCCTCGAAGGCACCTGCACCACGCCCGGCGCTTACGTTGTGCTCTGCTCGCACTGCGGCGGCACGGCGGCTGAGCCCAAAATCATCCCCGATACCGAGATGCCTACCGCTACCGGCGAGACCTATTGGGAGATCGTCAAGGCGTTCAGAGACAGCTATGCAACCGGCACGCAGGATGCTTACGACGAACTCGGCTACAACAACTTCAATAAGGCATTCCTTGAAACCTACAAGACGTCGGTTCCTACGATCGATGCTCTTAAGGAAGAGAAGGAATACACGAACCGCGAACTCTTCCA
>CANROI010000169.1 GCA_947632165.1 uncultured Clostridia bacterium | reverse complement strand
GCCTCGTAGTCGTAGATCTCATCCTTGTAGAGGAGCTGTTTGCCGTAGGCGAGCATCTGCGAAGAGGTGCTCTCCTGCGAGAAGATGTTGCCCGACTTGAGCTGTTCGAGCCCGCGGTCGAATTCCTCCCGGGTGAGGCCCTCTTTTTTGAAATCCCGCACGACCTCGAGCATGACCTTCGCCGCCTCCTGCGCCCGATCGGGCCGGACCCCCGCATAGACGCTTAAGATGCCTGTCTCCGCATAGTGGGACGTATAGGAGTTGACGGAATAGGCGAGCCCGAGCTCTTCGCGCACCTTTTTGAAGAGGCGGGAACTCATGCCGCCGCCGAGCGCGGCGTTCATCACCTGCACGGCGTAATAGGCGGGGTTGTCCCGCTCGACGCAGGGAAAGGCGACCGCGAAATGCACCTGCTCGATGGACTTCTTTTTGAACAGGCTCCCGCCCTCCCAGACGACTTCGGGCGTGCGGCGGCGGAATGCGGTGGGCTTGAGCGCGCCGAAATAGGCCTCGGCGAGGTCCTCAGCAAGGGTGCTGTCGATGTCCCCCGCAAAAGAGATGACGATGTTATCGGGGACATAGCGCTCGTTTTTGTAGGCGAAGAGCTGTTCGCGGGTGAAGCCCTCCACGTTCCCGACGGGGCCGAGGATGTTCCTTCCGTAGCCGCGGTTGCCGTAGACGGCGCGGGCAAGCTGGTCGAGGCAGAGATCCTCGGGCGAATCCTCGTCCATGCTGATCTCCTGTACGACGACCCCCTTCTCCCGCTTCATTTCGTCCTCGGGGAAGGTGGCGTTCAGAAAGAGCTCCGCGAGCAGCCCGAAAGTCTCCCGCGTGCGCTCGCCCGTCGACTTGGCATAGTAACAGGTCATATCTTTGCCCGTAAATGCATTGACCTGCGCGCCGAGGGCGTCAAATGCGTCCGAAAGTTCGAAGGCGGTATGCTTGTCCGTGCCCTTGAACTGCATGTGTTCGATGAAATGGGAGATCCCGTCCTCCGCGTCCGTCTCGAACGCGGCGCCCGTCCCCACGAGCACGCCCATCGTCACCGAGAGGTACCCCTCCATCCGCTTGACGATGACCCTCACTCCGTTCTTCAGTTTCTTTGTCGTAACCATGTTTTTTCTCCTATATGTATTTCTTATCCGAGATTCTCGCTCACGGTGATCGTGCTCAGCCCGTGCGCCTGATAGTACTTCAGGATGCGGGGAAGCGCCTTCAGGGTGTGCGGCATGGGATGCATGAGGATGAGCTCCCCGCCGCCGACGCCCGCCGTCGCGCGGGAATAGCAGAGTGCCTCGTCCTTGTCCCGCCAATCCACGGTGTCGCGGCTCCACATCACCGTTCTGAGCCCCAAGCTCTCCGCCGCGTCCACCGTCTCGTCCGAATAGGCGCCCGAGGGCGGCGCGAACAGGCGGATGGGCTGCCCGGAGGCGAGGGCGAGGAACTCCACGCTCGTGCCGATCTCCTCGCGGTTTTCCTTCAGATCCAGTTTGCTGTGATCGCGGTGAAAGTAACCGTGCGAGCCGATCTCATGCCCGCGGGAGACGATCTCCCGCACGCAGGGAACGTTGTCGTCCGCCCAGCTGCCGCCGAGGAAGAACGTCGCCTTCGCGCCGTATTCCCCGAGCACATCGAGAATGCCGTAGACCTCCTCTGTCCCCCAATAGACGTTGAACATGAGCGAAACGCCCGTTTCGGAACTCCCGCGGTAGCAGACCCTGCCGTCGACGCCGGAAGCGGCGGATACGGAGGGAAGGAAGCAGACCGCGCCGATCACGAGCACGACTGCGACGAGAAAGGCGTTTGTAAGGGCGGTCAGGGTACGGGATGCGAGCTTTTTCATCTCTCCATTGTATGTGGATCCCGAAAAGTTTATGCGCCCGGACGGCTCACTTCAACGTCACGATGGTGACGCCCGACTCCCCTTCGCCGTATTTTCCAAGGCGGAAGCTCTCCACCCGCGCGTGTTTTCTCAAAAAATCGCCGATCGCCTTGCGGAGCGTGCCTGTGCCCATGCCGTGCACAATGCGCACCTCGGAGAGGTTCTGCAAGAGAGCGCCGTCGAGGAAAGCCTCGACCTCCGCGAGCGCCTCCTGCGCCGAGAGCCCGATGACGTTGCACTCCCGCGAGAGGGTATCCCGCTCCCTGAGATCGCGCACCACCTGCACGCCGCCCGTCTCCCGCTTGCGGGCAGAGGGCGTGTAGAGGTCGCTCAGCTTGCCGCGCACGCGGAGCGCGCCGCATTGGATCTCGGCGGTGTTCTTCTCTTTTTTGAACGAGAGCACCGTCCCCTCGGCGTTCATACTCTTTACGAGCACCCTGTCGCCGATCTTCAGCGCGGACGGATCGATGGGCACGGAGCGGATCGGCTGCTCCTCTTCCTCGAGGGGAAGGGCCTGCATTTTATTTTTGAGTGTGCGCGCCTTGATGAGATCCGCCTCGGTGAGCGCCTCCTTCCGGAAGATCTCCTCGATCTCGCCGAGGAGTTCCTCCGCCTCGGCGGTGCGGGCGTTCACGATCCGCCTTGCCTCGGCCTTGGAGGTGAGCAAAAACCGGTCGCGCTCCTTTCTGAAGGCCTCTTCCTCCTTCTCGAGCGCCGAAACGCGCTGTTCCCACTCGCATTTGAGCCGCTCCGTCTCGGCACGGAGCTCGTCGGACTTGACGCGGCTCTCCTCCGCCGCCCGCACGGTGTGTTCGAATGCGCGCGCCCCCTCCGAAAGATAGCCGCGCGCCTCCTCGATGATCTGCTCATCGAGCCCGAGCCGCGAACAGATCAGAAGGGCGTTGGAGGCGCCCGGCAACCCGATCCTGAGGCGGTAGAGCGGGCGGAGGCTCTCCGAATCGAACTCCATACAGCCGTTCACGATGCCCTCCTGCTCGAAAGCGAACTCCTTGAGGGCGGAAAAGTGGGTGGTGACGATCCCGCGGCAGCCCTTTTTCATGAGCGCGACGAGCACCGCGCGCGCCAGCGCCTGCCCCTCTTCGGGATCGGTGCCGCCGCCCGGCTCGTCGATGAGGACAAAGCTGCGCGGCCCCGCCTGCTCGCAGATCTCCTTGAGATTAAGCACATGCGAGGAAAAAGTCGAGAGGTTTTCCTCGATGGATTGGCTGTCGCCCACGTCGCAGAACACGTCGAAAAGGGAGAGACGGCAGCGCTCGGCGGGCACATACATGCCGCAGGCCGCCATGAGGCAGAACAGCCCGCACATCTTGAGCGTGACCGTCTTGCCGCCCGTATTGGCGCCGCTGATGAGCAGAAAAGAGTCCTTTTCGCCGACAGAAACGGAGACGGGCACCGCTTTTTTTTGGTCGAGCAAGGGGTG
>CANROI010000168.1 GCA_947632165.1 uncultured Clostridia bacterium | reverse complement strand
GGGGACGGGGACGGACGCGCTCCGAAAGGAGCAGCGCCGCCGCGCCCTGCATGGCGCAAAGCCCCTTGTGCCCCGCAAGCGCGAGGGCGTCCAATCCCATCTCTTTCATGTTGAGGGGGAGATGCCCGCCCGCCTGCGCACCGTCGGCCACGAGCAATACCCGTTCGGGGATGAGCCGCCGGATCGCCTTGAGGTCGGGCGCCTCGCCCGTCACGTTGGAGGCGGCGGTCACGGCGCAGAGCTTGGTGTTCCGCCCGACGAGTCCCGCAATCGTCTCCGGCACGAGTTTTCCGTTCACGAGGGGCGCAACGGAGTACTCCACCCCGCGCGTGCGCTTGAGATGTTCGAGCGGACGGAGCACGGAATTGTGCTCGAGGCAGGTCGTCACAACATGGTCCCCCCGCTCGAGGGTGCCGAGCAGGACGAGGTTGAGCGCTTCGGTGCAGCTGCGGGTGAAGATTACCCGTTCGTAGCCGTAGCCGCCGAAGAGTTCGCTCAGAAGTTCGCGGCAGGCGAGCACGCGTTCGGCGCAGGCAAGCGAGAGGCGGTGCCCGCTCCTTCCGGCGTTGGCGCATTGGCGGAGCGCGGCCGTTACGGCGCTGATCACGGCGGCGGGTTTGCTTCCGCCCGTCGCGGCATTATCGAGATAGATCATATTCATTCTCCCATGGTCGGTCAGCTTATTATACGAAGGCAAGAGGTGCAATCATGACAATGTTGGCGGTTTTTCGTTCACGGGCGCAGACGCTGCAGTTTCTGTCCGTGCTCAAGGCGAACGGGGTCTCGGCACAGGCCGTAAACACGCCCAAAGAGGCGGGCGTGGGCTGCGGGATCTCCGTAAAATTCGACGAGGTCTCGTTGAGCCGCGTCCGGATCTGCCTCGCAAAGCGGCCCTATTCCTCATATGCGGGGATCATGCGCCGCACGGGGAGCGGGTTCGGATATCTTTGAGGAATCGCTTGAAAAGCGCGGCGGGTTGTGCTATAATGGCGGCATGGAAAACCGAGAGAAAATTCTGGCAGAGCTCGAGCGGCTCTACCCGGACGCAAAGCCCGCGCTGAAGTTCCGCACGCCCTATGAACTGCTCGTCGCCGTCATCCTCTCCGCGCAATGCACGGATGAGCGCGTGAACAAGGTGACGGAAGTTCTGTTCGAAGCGCACAATACCCCCCAAACCATGCTGCTTTTAAGCCGCGAAGCGCTCGAGAAGTATATTTTTTCGTGCGGATTCTATCACAACAAGGCGGCGCACATCCTCTCCGCAAGCGAAGAGATCGTCGAAAAATTCGGCGGACAAGTCCCCGATACGCTCGAACAGCTCCAAAGCCTGGCGGGCGTGGGAAGAAAGACTGCCAACGTCGTCTATTCGGTCGCCTTCGGCGGAGACGCCATCGCCGTCGATACACATGTGTTCCGCGTTGCAAACCGCACGGGGCTCGCCACCGGAAAGACGCCAGAAAAGGTCGAAGAGGGGCTCATGCGGGTCATCCCGCGGGAGAAATGGTCGAAGGCGCATCATCTGCTCATCTGGCATGGGCGGCGGGTGTGCCATTCGCAGCGGCCCGACTGCGCGCATTGCACCCTGAGCGCCTGGTGTGCCTATTTCGAAGAGAATGCGAAAGAGAAGAAACAGTAAATGTGAAGGGGATAGGGGATCGGACCTTCGCCCTATGCTGCTATTCCGCCGCGGCGGGGCTTGCCCCGCCGCGGCTTTGCCATGGAACGTACTCCCTGCAAAGGGCTCTTGTGCGCAAATGTGCATACGTTGTATTGTCATGCGCAAAACGCAACCCAAAGTTGACAAATTGCAACTCCAACTTGGTGGAATTTCAGCGGCGCGCATGATAGGATGAAGAAAAGGAGGAGGACATGACGACAGGTCAAAAGATCTACGAATGCCGCAAGCGCGGCGGCATGACGCAGGAGGAACTTGCCGATCGGCTCGGCGTCTCGCGGCAGGCAGTCAGCAAATGGGAGCAAGACGCCGCCTTCCCCGAAACGGAAAAGGTGCTCGAGCTGTGCAGGCTCTTTCATTTTTCCTCGGACGAGCTGCTCTTCGGCACGCCGGAAGAAGCGGTAGCCGTGCCGCTCACAGAGCCCGCAGAAGCCGAAGCGGAAGAGGCGGGACCCGTTGCCCCCGAAAAAGCGGCGGACCGCTCCAAAAAGCGGGACGTCTCCAAAACATGGAACGCCTTTTCCATTGTCGGCTTTTTCATGGCGGTTGGCGCGGCGGCGATCATCTGTTACGAAGTGTTCGTCCTTTTTTCCGGAAACTCTTTGGAGACGGTCACAAAAGAGCTCACCTACTTTGCCTTCTTTCTCATGGCGGGCGGATTGGTCTGCGCGGTCACGGGGCTCTGCACAAAAAAGAAGGTCGGCAGACGGGGCGGGATATTTGCCATCTTTGCGCTCATCCTCGACGGCGTCCTCGTCACCGTCCTTGTCATGATCATTTTGTTTGCATTTTCCATGACCGGCGCTGTCGTGCACTTTTTGGAGATTTTCTTTGCGTTGCTCAGAGTCAGATAATGGGAGGAATGCAGAAAAAAACGACCGCACTGTTTTACATTTTGCCTTCCCTCTGCCTGGGGCTTACCGTCTGCGGGAGGTAAAATTTTCGCCTGCGGGCGTTTTTTGTATATTTTGCGCCGCGAATGCACATAACTGCCTGAGAGGAGGCTGTTATGACCAATCTGACGGCAAAAGATTTAGACGTGCTCTCGCACGTCCTCACGGCGGAAGAAATGGCGTGCAAGAAGGCGAGGATCTACGCCAACACGCTGACCGACGCGGCACTCGCGCAGGAGATGGAACGCATCGCCTGTCAGCATGCGGAGCGCTTCGGCGCACTCTATTCATTGTTGGGAGGGAAATCATGAAGCAGGGAAAACAAGAGACCACGCTCAATGAAAAGGACGCCCTGCAGGACGTCCTCGACTGCGAAAAATTGCTCATGAACTACTACGCGGCGGCGCTCACCGAGGGCAGCTGCAAATCCTTCCGCAAGGAGATCCTGCGGAACTACACTTCGAGCGCGGAGACGCAGTTCTCCGTGTTCGAGCAGATGCTCGCGCGCGGGTACTATCAGGTGCAACCCGCCGAAAAGATGATGATCGATCAGAAGGCGGAGATGTTCTCCAAAGTGCAAAAGCAGATCTGCGGTTGAGCCGCTCTGCGCTTAACAAGGGGGGAATATGCCGAAGAAATCAAAAACCCAAAAGAAGGGCAGCGAGGGCACCGGCTATGCGCATAATCCGCGCTATTGCATGATTTTGCCCGACGCCGCCGCGCCCGATGAAGAGGACATCTCTTCGACGGGGCAGTCTTA
>CANROI010000167.1 GCA_947632165.1 uncultured Clostridia bacterium | reverse complement strand
AACGAAGTTACCCATTCCGTGTTCTATGCGCCCATGTACCTCGCCGACGCGCTCGGCTATTTCGAGGAAGAGGGCATAAAGATCGAGCTCACGGTCGGCGGGGGCGCCGACAACGTGATGTCTGCCGTGCTCTCGGGCGACACCGACATCGGCTTCTGCGGGCCCGAAGCAGCGCTCTACACTCTGCTCGGCGGGGCGAGCGACGTCCCCACCGTGTTCGGACAGCTCACCAAGCGCGATGGGTCCTTCCTCGTCTCCCGTAAGGAGGAGCCGGACTTCAAATGGACGGACCTCAAGGGCAAGGAGATCCTCGCCGGCCGCCGCGGCGGCGTGCCCGCCATGACCTTCGAATACGTGCTCCGGGAGAACGGCTTCGAGGATGAAGATATCAACTTCAACTTCTCGGTCTCCTTCAACAACATGACCGCAGCCTTCCTCGAGGGCACCGCCGACTATTGCACGATGTTCGAGCCGACCGCCTCCGAATGCCAGGCGGCGGGCAAGGGATACATCGTCGCCGCCGTGGGCGACGCTTCGGGGGAAGTCCCCTATACCTCTTTCATCGCAAAGCGCTCGTGGCTGAACAAGAACGGCGAGCTTGCCAAAGGTTTCCTGCGCGCGCTCATGCGGGCGATCGACTATGCCGTGAGCGAGGACGCGGAGACGGTCGCCGACCATCTCTATAAGGCGTTCCCCACCACTTCGTACGACTCCATCGCGACGAGCGTGAACAGCTACCGCAGGATCGACTCGTGGGCGGCGGATATGCAGATGACCGAAGCGAGCTTCAACCGTCTGCAGGACATCATCGAATCGGCGGGCGAGCTGCGCTCCCGCGGCGACTTTTCGAAACTCGTCGACAACCACTATGCCAAAGAGGCGTATGAAACTCTGAAATGATCGTCGCACCTTAAAGAGCGCCCCGTGTCCCATGGCGGGGCGCCGCGTGCGACGGCACGGCAAACCATAGCGAAATACCATAAGGAAACACACCAATGAAAGAAAAAATTCGGTTTCAGGACGTCAAACTTGTCTATCACACCGCGCGCGGAGAGACGGTCGCCACCGAAGGGCTCTCTTTCTCGGTGAACGAGGGAGAATTTGTGGCGATCATCGGCCCGTCCGGCTGCGGGAAGACCACCCTTCTGTCCCTTGCGGCGGGACTCCTGTCTCCCTCGGAGGGGAGCGTGACACGCGACGGGAGCGTGGGATACATGCTCCAGCGCGACGAGCTCTTCCCCTGGCGCACCATCGAGAAGAATCTGCTCCTGCCCCTCGAGGTCAAGCGCGCCCTCACGCCGGAGGCGAAGGAAAGGACGCGGGCGCTCGCCGAAAAGTATGGACTCAAGGGCTTTCTCTCGAGCTATCCCGCCCAACTCTCGGGCGGCATGCGCCAGCGCGCCGCGCTCATCCGCACGCTTGCGGGGGAGCCCGATCTCCTTCTCCTCGACGAGCCGTTTTCCGCACTCGACTACCAGACGCGGCTCAACGTGGCGCGGGACGTCGCCGGCATCATCCGGCGGGAGGGCAAGACCGCCCTTCTCATCACACACGATATCTCGGAGGCGATCTCGCTGGCGGACCGCGTGATCGTACTCACAAGCCGCCCCGCACGGGTCGCCCACATTCACACGCTGGACTTCGGCGAAGAAAAAGACCCCCTGCGGCGGCGGGAAAAAGCGCAGTTCTCGGGCTGGTTCGAACTGCTTTGGAAGGAGTTGAACGGATGAAAAACAAACGGATGGAATTTTCGGAAGAACATCTGCTCTGGGTCAGACGGCGCAAACGGCGCCTCGCACTCATCAGGACGCTCCGGATCGGGCTGCTCGTCCTTCTCATCGGGCTTTGGGAGCTCTCGACAAGGTTGGGTTGGGCGGACGCATTTCTCGTGAGCTCCCCTACCCGCATCCTCTCGACGATCGCGTCCCTCTATGCGGACGGGACCCTCTTCTATCACATCGGCGTGACGCTGCTCGAGACGGTCATCGGCTTTGTCGCCGCCGTCGTGATCGGCTGCAGCGTCGCCCTGCTGCTTTGGTGGAGCGATCTGCTGCGCAAAGTGCTCGAGCCCTACATCGTGGTCCTCAACGCGCTGCCCAAGATCGCCATGGGCCCGCTCATCATCATCTGGTGCGGGACCGGGAGCAAGGCGATCGTCTTCATGACCGTTCTGGTCGGCGTCATTCTCGTGATCATGCACATGCTCGCCGCCTTCATCTCGACGGACGGCGCAAAACTGCTCCTCATGCGCTCGATGGGCGCTTCGAAGCTGCAGATTTTGACGAAGCTCGTGATCCCCTCTTCGCTCGCCGCCTTCATCTCAATGCTGAAAGTGACGGTGGGCATGAGCTGGATCGGCTCGATCATGGGCGAATATATCGTGTCCCGCGCGGGGCTCGGATACCTGATCGTCTACGGCGGGCAGGTCTTCAAACTCGACCTCGTGATGAGCGCGACCTGCATCCTCTGTCTGCTTGCGGCAGGCATGTATTTTCTCGTGGTGCTTCTCGAGAAACTGCTCGTGAAAAATGCAGAGAGCTGAGAAGATGAGCCCGAGCGCCCCCATCGCGGGGTAGAAATAGTCCACGATCCCCCTGAGCCCTAAGCGGGAGAGCGCAAACGCCGCAAGGAGCACTCCTCCTTTTGCGGCGTTCTTTGCGCCCTTCTTCAGCCGTCCGCAGAGCGCCAGCGGCGGATAGAGCGCCGAGCCGAGCGAAGTCAGAATGGCGAGCGCGGACGCGACGTAAAAGAGCCCGTTCCCCCGCATGGCGTACAGAAAGGGGAGCTCCGCCCCGAACGCGTCCGTTC
Organism: uncultured Clostridia bacterium; assembly: GCA_947632165.1. Classification (GTDB taxonomy): domain Bacteria; phylum Bacillota; class Clostridia; order Christensenellales; family Borkfalkiaceae; genus Gallimonas. The sequence goes on along the minus strand of CANROI010000167.1, from coordinate 525 downwards.
CGCAGCGGTAGACGGTCCCGAGCACGCAGACCTCCCCCGCCGCAATGATGAGGGACGCGAGCAGCGCCGAGCATGCCGGCTTTTTTGCGGATTGGCCCGCGTCCATCAGAACGGGCGCCGCGAGGAAGGCGTTCATGCCCCCGTACAGAAAGGAGAGACCTCCTCCCTCCCGCGCGGGGCAGACGAGGCAGATCCCTCCGCGCGTCGACCAAAAGACAAAGAACAAAAGACAGGGCACGAGCACCGCGTTGAGCGCGGAGATCCCCCGCGTCCCCTTGCGCAGGAACAGAAGGACGAGGACAAGCCCCATCAGAGAGAGGCAGGGCGAAAGCTCCGGCTTCAGAGAATCGAGCCCGGCGAGCATGCCCGCGCAGGGAATGAAGGAGAGCGCCGAGACCGCGGCCTCGGCAACGGGCGCGCCCCTGCCGAAGAGCGCCCTCATCGCGCCGCGGAATCCCCCGTACTTTTTCCCCAAAGCGAGAAAGAGCGCCGTGAGCAGAAAGAATACCGCCGAGGACAGCAGTA
>CANROI010000166.1 GCA_947632165.1 uncultured Clostridia bacterium | reverse complement strand
ATACGACCCCACCGAGGAATACGATTTCTCGGGATATGACCTTGCCAAAGAGGTCGCGGCCGAGAGCGCGTTGTCCGAAGATGAGGACTCCGAAGAACTGTTCCCGGAACCCGAGGACTCCGAGGAAGAAGAGCCCGAGGAAGAGACCTCCGAGGAAGAACCCGAATCCGAGGAAGAATCCGAGGAGGAAGAGACCTCCGAGGAAGAACCTGAAGAAGAAATCACTGCGGAAACCATCGACCCCGAAGAAGAGGACGAGGAGCCCGAAGTGATCGAGGCGGCCGAGACATTCCCCGTAGAACCCGAGGAGGAGCCTGAAGACGAACCCGAGTCCGAAGAGACCTCCGAAGAAGAGGACGAAGAGGAAGAACCCGAAGTGGAAATCACCTCGGAAATTACCGACCCTGAAGAGGATGAGGAACCCGAAGTGATCGAAGCGACCGAGACGTTCCCCGAAGAGGACCCCGCCTCCGAAGAAGAGGACGAAGAACCCGAGGATGTCTCGGAAACCACCGAGCCCGAAGAAGATGAGGAAGAGGAGCCCGCCGTTGCGGCAGCGCAAGAGGACGAGCCTTCGGACTCCGAAGCGAAAGAGCTTCCCGCGATCAGTGCAGATCTCATCCGCGGACACATCAATACGATCATTTTGCGTTCCCTGTATGACGGGGACAAATACGGCTACGAAATCCTCGAGGAGATCGAGCGGAAGAGCCACAAACAGTATTCCCTCAAGCAGCCCTCCCTCTACAGCGCTCTGAAGCGGCTCGAAAAAGACGGCTATGTCACCTCCTATTGGGGAGGTTCGGTGGGCGGCGGCAGAAGAAAGTACTTCTCCCTCACCGACGAGGGCAAGGAGATCTCCGAACGCAACCAGACCGAATGGGAGTATTCCCGCACCGTCATCGACAGCCTGATCTCGGACAAAGACTTCGATCTCGACCGTCCGGCGCCCTCCAATGTGGATATGAGCGTGCTCAGAAAGTCCACGACCCGCACTTCCGCCAGGGACGACGAGGGCGAATTCGAATACGACGAGCCCTTCGAAAACGAGGCGCCCGAGCCCTCCCCGGATGAGGAACGGGCAAAATACGAGGAATCCCTCCGCGTCCGCGAAGAGGTGCTCCGCGCGAGAGAAGAGGCGAGCACCCGCCGCGAACAGGAGCTCTTGGAGCGCGAATTTGCCCTTCTCTCACGGCAGGAAGAGAGCGACCCCGAAGAGGTCGCAAAATTGCAGGAAGAGGCCGAGGAGCGCGAACGGGCCCGCCTCGAGGAACAGGAGAGGCTGATCGCAGAGGCCGAAGCGCGTGCCCGTGCCGAAGAGCGCGAGCGCATCGAGGCGGAATATGCCGAAAAAGAGCGGCAGCAGGCGGAAGCCGAGGCCGCACGGCAACAGGCGGAGGCGGAAGCCGAAGCCGCCGAACAGGCGCGCCTCAAAGCCGAGGCCGAGGAACAGGCCCGCCTCGAAGAGCAGGAGAAACTGATTGCCGCCGTGACCGAACAGGCCCGTGCCGAAGAGCGCGAGCGCGTCAAGGCGGAATATGCCGAAGCGGCGCGTCTGCAGGCCCAAGCGGAAGAGGAAGAGCGCCTCAGGGCGGAGGCCGAGGAGCAGGAGCGCCTCAAGGCGGAGGCAGAAGAACAGGCCCGCCTCGAGGAACAGCAGAAGCTGATCGCCGAAGCCGAGGAGCGTGCCCGCGCAGAAGAGCGCGAACGCATCCGCGCGGAATATGAAGAACAGCTCCGTAAGACGGAGGAAGAAGAGCGGGCGGCCGAGGCGGCACGTCTGCAGGCAGAAGCCGAAGAGCAGGCCCGCCGCGAGGCGGAAGAACAAGCCCGCCGCGCCGAAGAGGCGGAGAGAGCCCGCCGCGAGGCGGAAGAACAAGCCCGCCGCGCCGAAGAGGAGCGTGAAAAGCTGCAGGCGCAGATCGACGAGGTCGACCGCTCCCGTGCGGTCTCGCTCTCCTCGGATAAGAGCGGCCAGAATGCGCGCATCGTCGAGATGGAGCCCTTTACGGCGGAACGTGCCCACTATGAACAACTGTTGCGCGACCAGGAGGCGGATTTCCGCGCCTTCCACGAACGCGAACTCGCCGATCAGGAGCAACGCATCCGCGGCGAGGAAGAGGAGCGCTACCGCCAGCGCGAGCAGCAGATGATCCACCAGAACTATCTGAGCCTCGTGAACGGCAACGAAGAGACCGAATCGCCCCGCAATCACTACGGATACTACCACGGCGAGACGACGGGAGATCCCGAACCTTTCGTATATGTGTCCAAGCCCGAGGCGGAGCGCGAATACCGCACGATCATACAGAAACTGTATGCGGGCACCATCAAACAGGAGGATATGGTCGCACCCGCGCCCGTCCCCTCCCCCATGCCCGCGCCCGCACCCGCAGCGCCCCGCTATGAGGAACGGGAGCCCATAGTGCAGAGACCCGCGGCGCCCGAACCCGCGCCCGCGGCAAAACCCGAACGATCCGCAAAGAGGCCCGCGCGCTCCCTCGACGGCGTGGACTTCTACGACCTCGAGACGCGCGCCACACAGGACGGCATCCGCATCGCGACCGCGGGCGGCCGCATCAAGGAGATCAAGCAGAAGTCGGAGAACCTCGTCCACAAGGGAAGAGCGCTCTTCTTCAGCGCGCTGGTCGTATTCCTGGTCTGCATCGCGGAGGGCGCCCTCGCGCTCGGCCTGCAGAGCAGCCTCAACCTGCCCCGCTACTACCCCTACTTCATCTGGTGCACGGGGCTTGCGCTCCTGCTCGTCACGGCGCTGATGTACGTCAACCGCTACGGTGAACGTGCCCTGCGGCAGACGGGAAACTTGCTCGTCAACGTGATCGTAACTTATGCGCTGTGTGTGATCGTGATCCTCATCGTTGCATTGGCAAGGCAGATCGACTTTACCGACATCGGCGAACTGAGCACCTATGTGATCTTTCCCGCCGTCTACTTCTTCTCGATCGTCCTGTTCGGGATCGTCTACTTCCTGCAGATCCGCCCGAACAAAGAGGCCTGAAATCATAAGATCATAAGATATGGCGCCCGCCTCCGATCGGAGGCGGGCGCCTTCTGTTTGCTGTTTTGCTGTTTACTTTCCCCTATTATGGAGCGAACGGCTCACTCGAGCTCGAACGCGCCCGTGTAGAGCTGATAGTATTGCCCCTTCTGCTCGATGAGCTGTTCGTGGGTGCCGCGCTCGATGATCCTGCCGTGGTCGAGCACCATGATGACGTTTGAGTTCTTGACCGTGGAGAGCCTGTGGGCGATGACGAACACCGTTCTGCCCTCCATGAGCTTATCCATGCCCCTCTGCACGATCGCCTCGGTGCGGGTATCGATGGAAC
>CANROI010000165.1 GCA_947632165.1 uncultured Clostridia bacterium | reverse complement strand
CTGTCGAAGGGGGGCACGCTCGTCTATTCCACCTGTTCGGTGCTCAAGCAGGAGAACGAAGAGATGCTCCGCAAAGTGTTGCCCCGCGCGGGTGGTACGCTCGTGCCGCCGCAGGCGGAGTTCCTCTCCCGGCTGCCCCGCTTGAAGAGCGCGCCGGACACGGTCACCGTCTGCCCGGACGGGCTGTTCGAAGGGTTCTTTCTGGCGGTCATCCGGAAGTGATCCCCGGGGATCGAAAAGGCGCGGCGCCGCAGCTTTCAGCTGCGGCGCCGCGCCTGTCTTTTATCCGTATTTACTGCATTTCAAGCGAGAGGGCGGCACGTTTTTCCCACGAGCGGCTCAGTCTCTGAGGTCGAGGTAGTTCAGCTCCCTCTCCTCAAGCCGCAGGCCGAGGGCGGCGATGTCGTCGCGGATGTTCTCGATGGAGGAGGCACTCACCACGGCAAAGCCGTTGAGATCCTGCTGCAGCAGCCATGCGAGGGCAACTTGCGCGACGGAACAGCCCCTCTCCGCGGCGACCTTGCGGGCGCGGGCGAGCCGCTCGAAGTTTTCCTTCGTTGCGAATCCGCGCCGCCACCAGCTCTTCATGTCCGAGGGTTTGTGCACGTTCCCCGAAAAGAACCCCCGCCCGAGCGCCGAAAAGGCGATCACAGGCATGCCCGTCTGCTTGTACCATGCCCGCGCCTCCGCCTTCCCGGGGCCCGAAATGCTCACCGCGCCGTTCAGGAAGGGGTCGCCCTTCATGTCCGCCAGCCCGAAGTAGGGGCTCGAGGCGGTGAAGGGGAGCAGATTTTTGCGGTAGGCGTATTCGTTGGCCTCTTCGATGCGCGTATGCGTCCAGTTGGAGCCGCCGAACGCGCCGATCTTTCCCTCCGCATGGAGGGCGTTGAGCACCTCCACCGGTTCGTCCACGGGCCTTCTCGGGTCGTCGCGGTGGAGGAGATAGAGGTCGATGTAGTCGGTCCCGAGCGCCTCGAAAGAGGCCGCAATGTCCCGTCGGATGTCTTTTTCGCGGATGCGGTGCATCTTGAGCAGGGTGGGGTGCCCGCCCTTCGAGAGGATCACGACCTTGTCGCGGTTGCCGCGGCTTTTGAGCCATCTGCCGAGCACCTCTTCCGCCCTGCCGTAGTGGCGGGCGGTGTCGAAGGCGGTAATCCCTTCGGCAAAGATCTCATCGAGGAAGTCGCTCCTGTCCTCGCCGTCGAGAAAGGTCTGCGTGGCCGTCCCGAAGAGAATGCGCGGAACGGGCTTCCCGACGCCCTTGATCGTAGCGTATTTCATATCAAATCCTGTTTTTATTCCGGGGTTATTCTTTCACGATCCTCGCGCAGCCGACGGCGAGCGCACCGGGCCCGATGTGGCAGGAGACGCTCAGCGAGAGGGGGTCGGCATAGAGCACGGGGACGTTGGGGAATTCGGCTTCGAGTTCTTGTTTGAAGAGCTCCGCCTCTTCGTAGTTCTGCGTGTGCGCGACGGCGAGCATCATCTCCCCGCGCTGGACAAAGCCGGAAAAGCGGGTCTCGAAATCGCTGCGGATCGCCTCAATCATCACCGTTTTCGCCTTTTTGAGGGTGTTTACCTTCCTGAAGGCGTCCAACTTTTCGCCCTGGATCTGGAGCACGGGTTTGATCTTGAGGATCGTGCCGATGAGCGCCGCCGCAGGGGTGAGCCGCCCGCCTTTTTTGAGGTATTTGAGGGTGTCGAGGGAGATGTAGATGCTGCTGTCGAACTTGGTCTTGAGCAAAATCTCCTTGATCTCGGCCGCCGTCTTGCCCGCCGCGGCGAGGCGGAGCGCGTCTTCAACGCTCGCCTTCTGGGTGATGGAGATGCGCTGGTTGTCCACGACCTGCACTCTGCCGCCGTAGTCCTCGGCGAGCCGTTCCGCCGTGTGAAGGGACTCCGAGAGCCCGCTCGACATGGGGATGTGCACGATCTCGTCGAACTTCTGCAGGAGTTTGTCCCAGAGGTCGGTCACGGCTTGCGGGGAGGGCTGCGACGTGGAGACCGCTGCGTCGTTTTGAAGGTGTTCGTAAAATTCTTCTTGCGTGAGGTTGATGTCCTCGAAATATTGTTCGCCGTCGATGAGAAAGGGCATGGGAAGCACGGTGATCCCCATTTTTTCCGCGTCTGCCTGTGTGATGCCGCTGTTCGAATCGGTGACGATCCCGATTTTTGCCATAAAGTTACTCTCCGATATTGATTAGTTCACTTCGTTTACGCAGCTCATCCGAAATTATAGCAGAGTGCGAGCAAAAGGTCAAGGGGATTTAAGTAAATTATGCGACAAAATGGTTTTTCGTCGATTGACAGGCTCTTTTTTCTATAGTATAATTTTATTATGAACAAGATTTTGAAAAAAGAACGGCTGAATCCCACCGTTGTGCGGATGGAGCTCGAGGCGCCCCTGATTGCGCGGAAGGCGCTCGCGGGGCAGTTCGTCATTCTGCGGGCGGAGGAGCGCGGAGAGCGCATCCCGCTCACGGTCGCGGGGCAGGATCGCTCCGCGGGGTCCGTCACGATCATCTTTCAGGTCGTCGGCGGGGCGACCATGGCGCTCGACGCAAAGCGGGAAGGGGAGTATATCGCCGATCTCGTCGGCCCGCTCGGCAATCCCACCGAAGTCGAAGGGCTGAAGAAGGTCGCCGTAGTCGGCGGCGGCGTGGGGTGTGCGATCGCGCTGCCCGTCGCCCGCAGGCTCGGCGAACTCGGCGCGGCGGTGACCTCTGTGCTCGGCTTCAGAAGCGCCTCTCTCGTCATTCTCGAGCGGGAATTTTCGGACTGCAGCGCGCGCTGTTTTCTGACAACGGACGACGGCTCCCGCGGGGAGCGCGGGAACGTCTGCATGCCGCTCGGGCGGCTGCTCGCCGCGGGCGAGCGCTTCGACGCGGTCTTTGCCGTGGGGCCGCTCATCATGATGAAATACGTCGCGGAGACGACGCGGCCCTATGGGATCAGGACGATCGCGAGCATGAATCCCATCATGATCGACGGCACGGGGATGTGCGGATGCTGCCGCCTGACGGTGGACGGAAAGACGAGGTTTGCCTGTGTGGACGGCCCCGATTTCGACGCCCATCTCGTCGATTTCGATGAAGCGATCCGCCGTTCCCGCATCTACGAAGGATTCGAGCAGCGTGCCCGCGAGCGCGGGTGCAGGCTCCTGCGGAAGGAGGAGAGAAGATGAACGGACGGACGACAAAACATCCCATGCCCTTGCGCGCCCCCAAGGAGCGGTGCCGCGACTTCGGGGAAGTTGCGCTCGGCTATGACGAAGAGACGGCGGTCTCGGAGGCAGAGCGCTGCCTCAGCTGCCGGGCGCGCCCCTGCATGAAGGGCTGCCCCGTCAACGCAATAAGC
>CANROI010000164.1 GCA_947632165.1 uncultured Clostridia bacterium | reverse complement strand
AGCATATCTTCGCCGAGGCACTTGCCGAAGAGTTCGGAGAGCTTCTTGTTGAAGGTCGCCGCACGGGTGGGTTCGCAGGGCCAGCCCATCGAGGCGCGCGCCTGCATCGTGGAGAAGGTGACGGACACGCCGAGCGGGCCGTTCTCGTCACGGGTGGCGGGCTTGTTGATGGAGGGCACCGCCGCCGTCGTATGATAGCCGTTGGAGCAGAGTTCTTTCTGCTCTTCGAGCGTCATCTGGTCGAGCAGCGTATCCCAATTGGCGTCGTCGAAGGGCAGTTCGCGGAATTGGATCAGCGACCAACCGTTCATCTGCCCGTATTTGATCTCGCCGTGCTCCGCAAAGTAGGCGTCTGCGTCGGCCTTCGCCTCGGGCAGATCGCGCGCGAAGGCGAGATGGCTCCTCATCTGTTCCGTGATCGTGAAGGCGGGTGCCTCTTTGGGCATGGTGCCTGTCCAATCATTGCGGGTGAGATAGGTGACGGAGTTGTTCCCCCGGCCCTCATAGAGGTTGATATCGGAGAAATCGAACTCGTTCTTGATGCGCTTCTCGGTGTGCACGGAATTGAGATAGGTCTTGCTGTCCGTGTCGTCGAAATGGAGATGGCCCACGAGCCCCGCGTTGCCCGCAGCGGGCTTTCCGTACGCGTCGACCATCTTATCGGCGTTCACGGTCACTCCCGTGAGGTTGAGCGCCTTCTTGGCGGCGAGGATGTTGTTGAGCGCGTCGTGCGCGCTGTCGCCGACGGCGAGGAAATAGTCGCCCGCCTCGCGGATGTAGCCTCCCCTCTCGCCGTCGTACGTTCCGACGAAGTCGTAGGATGCAAGGTCGCGGTCGTCGACGACGATCTCGAGCACTTCGCTCCCATTGGGCGCGAGAATGCCCGTCTTGTTGTAACCGACCAGCTCGACCGCGGATTTTTCGATCCCGTTCTGCCGGTCGTAGTCGGTGTAGGGCTTCTGCAGATAGACCTGCGCGACATAGCGCCCTGCGCTCGCGCCGACGTTTTTCACGGTCACTTTGATGAGATAATCGCCGTCGGCATTCTTGCTGCAGGAGAAGTTGTTGAATTCGAATTCGGAGTAAGAGAGCCCGTACCCGAAGGGGAAGGCGACCGTCGCGGAATAATCGTAATCCCCCGCGTTTTTGGCCCCGAGTACCACGTCCTCATAGCGGGTCTCGTAGTACTTGTATCCGACATAGATCCCCTCTTGATAGACAGTGTACGCAGTTTGCGTGCTGTCTAATCCCGCGGTGTTGCCCGCATAGGTATGGAGATAGAAATTCGTCATTGCGGGAGCGGAATCATTGTCATAGACATAGGTATCCACGAGCCGTCCGGAGGGGCTGGCCTCGCCCGAAAGCACCCTTGCGATGCCGGGTGCGCCGCCCGCGCCGGGCTGACCGACCCACAGGCAGGCGTCGATCTTATCACCGTATTCCTTATAGAGGAGATCCATGTTGAGCGCGTTCGCCGAGTTGATGATCACAACAAACTGCTTGAACGTGGTGCCCTTGAGCTCAATGAGGCGGTCGAAGATCTCCTTTTCCTCTTCGGCGAGCTGGAGATAGTCGTTCCCGATCGTATCGATCTGCGCGTTGTAGTTGCGCAGGTCGCCGCCCTCGCCGCCGCTGCGGCCGAGCACAAAGACCGCGGCGTCGCCCTTCTGGAAGGTCGCGGGGATCCCGCTTTGCTCGAGCAGAGCCCACGGCGCCTCGTGAATGTAGAGCGGATCGTCCTGCGCAATGCCCGCGGAGCCCTTCTGCTGGATGCCGTAGTCCTTCCCCGCGCCCGTGGTATAGAACTGCCAGAGCGCGTCGTTGACGGTAAAGCCGTATTGCTCCATCGACGTTCTGAGGTTCACCGCGTTCGCCACGTTGATCGAGCCCGACCCGGTGCCCGTGTAGACCATCTTCGCCGATGTGGTGCTGAAGAGATCCACGCGCGCGTTCTTATCGAGGGGCAGCGCCTTGCCGCTCCCGATGCTGTTATTCCAGAGCAGCACGCTGCCCTCGCTGACGATCTGCTGCGCCACACGAAGGTCGTAATCGTAGAGCGCCTCGTCGTCATAGTTTCCGTTCGAGGTCACGAAGGAGGATTTGAAGTACTCGGTATCCTGCACTTCTTCCTCCCCGATCTCCTCAAGTTCGTAGGGCAGCACGTTGAAGTACGTATTGATCGCCGCGGAATAATAATTCGCGATGTTGGAAGCGACAATCGCCGCAATGCACAACAGCGTGAAGAATCCCGCGAGCACCCAATACACGATCAGACTCACAAACCCTTTCTTTTTTGCCATGTTCTTTCCTCCTTCCCAAATTAAAGTTTTTTGCACAGGTTCCTGTGCAAGACGGACATGAAAAATGTCCGTAAAATCCAAAATCACAAAATATATTTGATGTTATGAAAAAATATTTCCAAAAAACAAACTGATAATCTGTGATTTCCAATTTATTATAGCACAGTTTCAAATGAATTGACATTGCAATTTTCACTTTATTTTCGAAAAATATTGCAATTCTTACTTTTTTTGTTAAGATTTATCGATATATGCAGAAAATTTTACCGTTTCCCGATAGGAAATGCGAATTGTAATTTGCTTTTTGAACCAAACAAACAATGTAAACATCGCCCGCCGCGCCTGTGGGGCACAGGCGCGGCGGGCGGCCGTTCCGACGGATTTTATCTCTCCTATTGCGACAAAAAAACGCTGCGCGGTGCCGCGCAGCGTTTGATTATGTAAGCGATTCAATCCGAAAGCAATGTGAGCACCGCTTTTTTCTTATCGTCGGAGAGTTTTCTGTAGTGATCGATCAGAAGTTTTTCCTGCACACTGACCAACTCGCTCTGCTCCTCTTCCAGGAAAAACTGCGCGAGCGTCATGCCGAATGCGTCGCAAAGATGGGTGAGCGTATCAAGGCTCGGCAGTGCGCTGGCCTTCGTAAGAAGCGTAGAGACAGTCGATTGTGTGAGTTCCGCTTCGAGGGCAAGTTGATTTGTACTCCATCCTCGTTCATCACGTAATTCTTTGATTTTTTCAATAATGTCCATAACACCATTATAAACATTTTTCCGTTAATAAATAAACGAAAAATCGTTGACTTTTCATCGAGCTTTCGTTATAATATTGTTGTAAATTCGTTATTACGGAGGCTATCATGAAAAAACTTGTCTTACATGTTGTAGTCCTGCTCTGCGTCCTTTGCGGAGCGATCGGCTTCGCCGCCTGTGATGGGACAAGCGAACCAACAACAACGCAGGTACGGAGGGGTTGCAATACCAAAAGCGCAAAGATGCGGACGGTGGGGAATATGTCGCAGTCGTGGGGCTCGGCACGGCGCGAGAGACGGACATCGTCATCGCCTCTGTCTATCTTGGCCTGCCCGTAAAAGAGATCGGAGAAGATGCGTTTTCGAGGTGCAG
>CANROI010000163.1 GCA_947632165.1 uncultured Clostridia bacterium | reverse complement strand
GCGCAAGGCTGTCATAAACGGGGCGGCGGGCTCATAACTTGTACCATGAAAGAAACGTACAAGCTCACCAAGCGCGAAACGCTCGCGCAATTTTCGGCGACGGAGCAGGGGCTCACTTCGGCCCAGGCCGCGGAGCGGCTTCAACGCTACGGCGAAAACCGCCTGAAAGAGGGCAAGAAGCGCTCCCTTCCCGCCCTCTTTTTCGCGCAGTTCAAGGACCTCATGACCATCATCCTCATCTGCGCCGCCGTGCTCTCCGCCGTACTCGCCTATGTGACCCGTGACCTGAACGAGATCGCCGATACCGCCATTCTGCTCTTCATCATCCTTCTGAACGCCGTCGTCGGCTTCATCCAGCAGTACCGCGCGGATTCGGCGATCGAAAAGCTCAAAAAACTCTCGGGCGCGACGGCGAAGGCGGTGCGGAACGGGCGGCTCGTCGTGCTCGACGCGGCGCAGCTCGTCCCGGGGGACGTCATCGAGCTCGAGGAGGGGGACCGCATTCCCGCGGACTGCCGCGTGCTCTCCGCCGAGAACTTCCGCTGCGACGAATCCGCGCTCACGGGGGAGAGCAAGCCCGCCAAGAAGCGGGACTGCGTCGTGACGCGCTCCGCGCTCGCCGAGCGGGAGAACACCGCCCACTTCGGCACCTTCTGCGTGGGCGGCAGGGCGCGCTGCCTCGTCACCGCCACGGGCATGGATACCGAGATGGGTGCAATCGCAGGCCTTCTGCATCAATCGGCCCCCGTTCCCTCCCCGCTCGACAGAGCCATCTCCAAGCTCGGCAAAGTGATCACCGTCTCCGTACTCTCGATCGCCGCCGTGCTCTTTTTGGGCGGCCTGCTCGCGGGGCGGGTCGGTTTTCTCGAAAATCTCATGACGGCGGTCGCAGTCGCGGTCGCCGCGATCCCCGAGGGAATGGGCGCCGTCGTCACGATCATCCTCGCAATGGGCGTCCAGCGCATGAGCAAGGCGCATGCGGTCATGCGCAAGCTCTCCGCCGTGGAGACGCTCGGCAGCTGCACCTGCATCTGTTCGGATAAGACGGGCACGCTCACCAAGAACAGGATGACGGTGGAGGGCATCCGCACCGATTTTTCGGCCGAAGAGGAGCGCTTCACCGGAACGGCGGCGCAGAGGCGGCTGCTGCGCTGTATGCGGCTGTGCCATACCGTCAAGGGGAACGCGGGCGCATATGTGGGCGACCCCACGGAAGTCTCGCTCGTCGAATATGCGGATGCATGCGGCGACAAAACGGAGGGCGCCGTGCTCGGCGGCATTCCGTTCACCTCCGAGCGCAAGATGATGAGCGTGGCGGCGCGCGTCGGATCGGAGGCGCGGCTCTTCGTCAAAGGCGGTGCAGACGTGCTTCTGAAGCGGTGCACGCGCATTGCGGAGGGAGGGCGTCTGCGGGCGCTCACCGAGGAGGACGGGGAAAAGATCCGCGCGGCGGTGCGCAAATTTTCGGCGCAGGCAATGCGGGTCCTCGCCTTCGCCGAGGGGGAATACGGCGGCACGGTGGAGGAGAGCGGGCTGATCTTTTTGGGGCTCGCCGCGATGTACGATCCGCCCAAGGAGGGCGCAAGGGAGGCGGTCGAGGCGTTCAGAAGGGCGGGCGTCCGCACTGTGATGATCACGGGGGACAGCCCCGAGACGGCGCTGGCGATCGCGCGGCGGTTGGGGATCGCGGAGCATGAGCGGGAGGTCGTCACGGGCGAGGAGCTCGACCGGATCGATCTTCCGGCGCAGACTTATTCGGTCTATGCCCGTGTGAGCCCCAAGCACAAGCTCGGGATCGTGCGCGCGCTGCAGGCGCGCGGAGAAGTTGTCGCAATGACGGGCGACGGCGTCAACGACGCGCCCTCGGTCAAGGCGGCGGACATCGGCGTCGCGATGGGCTCCGGCACGGACGTGACCAAAAACGCCGCCGACATGGTGATCGTCGGGGACGATTTCGCCACAATGACGAGCGCGGTCGAGGAGGGCAGGAACGTCTTTTTCAATGTCAAAAAGACGATCTCCTTCTTTCTGAGCACCAACTTTGCGGAGGTGCTCGCGGTGCTGATCGCAACGCTCTTCCTCTGGCGGTTCGACTTCCTCACCTCCACGCAGCTGCTGTGGATCAACCTCATCACCGACTCGCTGCCCGTGCTCGCGCTCGGCGTCGAGCGGACGGAGGGCGCCATGCTGCGGCCGCCCGTCTCGATCGATGAGATCTTCTCGCGGCGGTCGATCTGCTCCATGCTCGTGTTCGGCATGCTGCAGGCGGCGATCGTCGTCGGGCAGTTTGTCGTTGCGGTAAACTGCTGGGGGAACGCCGTTGCCGTCACCTGCGCTTTTCTGACGCTCTCGTTTCTGGAGCTCTTCCATGCGTTCAACGTGCGCAAGGAACGGGGCAGAACGACGCTTAAAGAGTTCGTGTCCAACGGGGCGCTGCTCGTCACGCTCTTCATCGGCGTGGCGGTCAACGTGCTCCTCGTGGCGGTGCCCTGCTTTGCGGACGCCTTCGGTCTTGCGCCGCTCGGCCTTGCGCAGTGGGCGGCCGTGTTCGGCTGTTCGGTCGCGATCGTGCCGCTCGGCGAGCTCTTCAAGGCGCTCTCCGGGCTGCACGCTCGGAGCTTCGGCGCGCCGGGCGGGGCGAAAACAAAAGCACGGGCCGCGGGAAGAGCCGTGCATGCCAAAAAAAGCAAAAAATTGCAAGTATAAAAGTTCTGTCACCGGTCAATACCCTCTCTGCCGCGGTTGCGGCGGGGAGGGGTTATGAAAAAAATCGCGGCGATCGTGCTTTTACTTGCGGCCATCTTCGGCATTGTGCTGTGCTTCGGCGGCAACCGGGAGGAGCGGGAGGCCTCCGCCTATCTGCGGGTGCACATCCGCGCCGATTCCAACGCGACGGAGGCGCAGGCGGTCAAATACAAGGTGCGCGACGGCGTGGTGGCGTTTCTCACCCCGGTGGCGGCGCAGTGCGGCGACAAGGCGGAGGCAATGCGGCGGATCGGGAACCTGCTCAAGGAGATCGAGACGGTCGCGGACCGCATTCTGCGCGAGAACGGATTTTGTTACGGCGCAAGGGCGAGCCTCAGAAAGGAAAATTTCCCCACGCGCGTCTATGAGGGCGCGACGCTCGGCGCGGGCGTCTATGACGCGCTCATTCTCGAGCTCGGCTCCGGCAAGGGGGATAATTGGTGGTGCGTGGTCTATCCGCCGCTCTGTTTTTCGGGCGGGAACGGCAATATCGTTTACAAAAGTAAGATTGCAGAGATCATACAGGCATTTTTCTCGAAAAAAGGGTGAAAGAAGGAAAGAGGGAAAGAAGGCGCCGCCGTTGCCCAAAGGCAACGGCGGCGCTGTATATTTGGTGAATTATACTATCAAGTGCAACAGGTGAGATAAAAAAAGTAGTTCAAACGGAAGTCTGTGTTATAATAGAGCT
>CANROI010000162.1 GCA_947632165.1 uncultured Clostridia bacterium | reverse complement strand
GCACGGGCACAGGAGCAGGCCGCCGCACGCGTTGCGGAGGCGGAGCGGGCCGCGCGCGAACGCGAGCGGACCTCGGAAGAGACCTGCGCGGCCGATCGGGCAAAGACGGTCGAAGACGCCGAGCGGAGAACTTCTTCCGACTACGAAAGGGAGCTCGAGGCAAGGCGGGCGGAGGCGAAGCAATACGCCGACCGCATTCTCGGACAAGCGGACGGCTATGTCGCCGAAATCGTCGGGAGGATCGCGAAGTGATCGCGAAGATGCGAAAACTGCATCTCATCGCCATGTCCTATGAAAGGGACAAGGTGCTCGACGCCCTCGAACGCACGGAAGCGGTCGAGGTGGCTACGCATGCCGAAACGGAGGGAACGGTCCTTCTTCCCGAGGACGGCGAAGCGCTCCGCGCCTATTTGGGCTCGCTCGAGAGTGCGCTGGAGCTGCTCGGCTCCCGCGAGGACGCCTATGCCGCGGAGCACAAGCTCAAGCAAAAGAGCGGGGAACTCACGGTCGGCTATGCCGAATTCAGGGAGATCGGCGGCAAAAAAGAGGAGATGGACGGGCTGGTCGCGCGCATCAACGCGCTTTCGGACGGCCGTAACGCTCTTTTGGCGGAGCAGGCGAAGCTGTCGCGCGAGATCGCGGCGGCAAGACCCTATGCGCAGGCCCGTCTGCCTTTTTCCGCCTATCACGATACCGCGCACACGGGCGTCCGCTTCGGCATTCTGCCCCGCACGCAATGGGATGCGCTCGAACCGAGGCTCGAAGCGCTCGGCCCCGTCGCCTGCGAAGCGGCGCTCTCGGAGGATACGGCGCTCATCACGGTCTCGGCTTACCGCGACGTGCTTGCGGACGCGGAGGGGCTCCTTCAGGAGGCGGGGTTTGTCCCCTGCCCCTATTCCGGAGACGTCACGGGCGAGCAGCAGCTCCTGTCGCTCGAGCAGGAGGCCTCTGCCCTCGTCGCCCGTCTCGGGGAGACGGACGCGGAATTTCACGAATTGGCGCCCGCGCTCCGCACGCTCCGGATCTATTGCGACTATGTGCGCTTCGCCGTCGAAAAGGCGGAGCTCGGCGAAAAACTGCGCGCCACCGACCGCACCTTCCTGTTGGAGGCCTTTGTGCCCGCGGAGCGGGAGGAGGCGGTCAAGGCCGTTCTCGATGGGTTCGGCGCGCTCTGGTATGAGTTCTCCGATCCCGCGGAGGATGAGCCCATCCCCACGCTCATGGAAAACAACAAGGTCGTCGAGAACTTCGAGACGATCACCAATATGTATTCCGTCCCGGATGCCCGCGAGCTGGATCCGAACACGGTCATGGCCTTCTTCTACAGCCTGTTTTTGGGCTTCATCATGGCGGACGTCGGCTATGGGCTCATGATGCTCCTCGGCGGCGGGTTTTTGTACTATAAAAACAGGGCAAAGAAGGGCGGCGTCAAGTCGCTTGCGGGTGTATTTGCGATCGGCGGGATCTTTGCGATCATCTGGGGGTTCCTGTTCAACTCCTTCTTGGGGATCTCCCGGCTTCCCTTTACGGTCATGCCTGACGCGCAGACAAAGATGTGGTCGCTGATGGGGATCGATATCCCCGCGATCCTCATCATCTCCCTCCTCATCGGCCTCGTGCAGATCATGGCGGGGTATCTCTGCAAAGCGGCGCAGTTCTGGCGGAAGGGGCAGTTCTTCGACGGGCTGTTCGAAGGCTTCGTCTGGGCGCTGTTCTCGCTGGGTGCGCTGGTCGCGGTCGTGGGGCTTCTCACGGTCGAAAACGACGGCGGGGAGGTCGTCTTTCAGGCGCCGATCCTCGCCGAGATCGGCGGGATCATCGCGGCCGCATGCCTCGTTGTGGCCGTCCTCACGGCGGGCAGACACGAAAAATTTCTCGGGAAGCTCACCAAGGGCTTTGGCTCCCTCTATGGGCTCATCAACTATTTCACCGACGTTCTGAGCTACATCCGCCTCTACGGGCTCATGCTGACGGGCGCGGTCATCGCGCAGGTCATCTCCCAATACAGCGTGCAGTTTCTCACATCGGGCTCCTTCCTCATCGTGCTCGGCGTGTTGCTCATGGTCGTGGGGCATGTGTTCAACCTCGCAATCAGCCTGCTCGGCGCATATATCCACGACGCGCGGCTGCAGTACGTCGAATTCTTCGGAAGATTCTACACGGGCGAGGGCAGGCTGTTCACCCCCCTCGGTTCGGATAAGAAATATATCAGCGTAGTCGGCTGAAACGACGAAAACAAAGTGAAAACTTTTTGGAGGTAAATATGATAACAGGTTATGTGATCGCCCTGATCGGCATCGCCTTCTGCGTAGTCTTTTGCGGCGTGGGCTCCGGTCTCGGGCTCTACAAAACGGCAAGCGCCGCGGCAGGCGTATTGGGGGAGAATCCCTCAAAGTTCGGCAAGCTCGTCGTCCTGATGCTGCTTCCCGCAACGCAGGGGCTCTACGGCTTCCTCGTCGCGATCCTCGCCTCGAACGCCGCAACGGCCGAAATGTCGATGGAGAGCGGCTGGGCGGTCTTTGCGGCATGCCTTCCGATGGCGATCTCGGGCTTTGTCTCGGCGTACTTCCAGGCGAAGGCCGCAGTGAACTGCATCTATGCGGCGGCAAAGCAGGATTCCCTCGGCTTCAAGATCGCGATGGGCCCCGCAATGATCGAGTTCTACGCGCTTCTGGGGCTTGTCATCTCGCTCCTCGTCATTCTTTCGATCAACGCTTGATATGAGCAGGGAAGCGATCATAGAACGGATCCTCTCGGACGCGGACGCGGAGGCGGAGGAGATCCTGAAGACGGGCGAAGCGGAGGCGGAGAAGCTCCTCTCGGACGCGGAGGCGCGCGTTGCGGCGCGCAAGGCCGAAACGGACGCAGAGGTGAAGGAACGCGTCCGCCGCATCGAAGAGGGCAAGGCGGCCTCGGCGCGGCTGGAATCCAAAAAGATCCTGCTCGCCGAAAAGCGGCGGGTGATCGACGAGATCTACGCCCGCGCCCTCAAAGAGCTCCTCGCTCTGCCCGAACGGGAGGCGCTCGCCCTCGTCGGGCGGCTGCTCGGCGCATATGCGCACGAGGGCGACGAAGTACTCTTCGCCGCGGACTTCCCCTATGCGGAGAAGGCGGCGGAATTGAAGGTGTTCAAGGAAAAGAAGCTCTCCGCTTCGAAGGAGCGCGCGGGGAAGGGCGGCGGATTTTTGCTCCGCGGCAAACTCTGCGACCGCGACGTCTCCTATGCGGCGCTGCTCCTGCAGGACCGCGAGGAACATCAGGCGGAACTCGCCGCAAAGCTCTTTGCCCAATAAGCGGTCCGCACCGCCGGGGCGGCCCCGGCGGCTTTTCAAGGTAACATGGTTGACACATTGTACGCAAACGGCGTGATCGCCGTCATAGAGAGATCCCTTTTGGGGGAGAAGATCGCGCGCCTTGCGGAACTTTCCGCAGAGGAGGCGTTCCGCGC
>CANROI010000161.1 GCA_947632165.1 uncultured Clostridia bacterium | reverse complement strand
CCGAGCACCTTCAGCGTCGCCATGTCCCGCGTGCGCTCCTTTACGTTGAGCAAAGACAGATTGTACAGCACCACGACGGAGAGCAGGATCGCAAACACCATGAGGGTATACTTCATCGCGTTGGTCGAGGAGATGAGGCTCTCGATCTCGCCGATGCGGTCATCCATCGTTTGGGCGGTGTTCGTGCCGTTGACCGCGTTGAGTTCGTCGCGCACCTGCGCACGGAATTCCGCGTCGTCCTGCGCCGTCTCGACCCAGAACGTCTCCTGATAGTAGCAGCCCTCGTCGAACCGGTTCTCGCTCGTGAAGAATCCGTTCCAGGTGGAGGTCTCCACGATGTTTTCGATCAGATAGGTCCTGTTGCACGTCCCGAGCGTGAAGGAGAAGGTATCCCCCACTTTGAGATGCAATACGTCCGCCGTGATGCGGGACATCGTGTTGCCGCCCTCGGTGATCTTGCTCATCGAAGAATGTTCGGGAATGATGTAGAAGGAGATATCCTTGTTGTTCGCTTCGGAATGGATGGTCGCGACATAGGTGCGCACGGGTTCGTAACCGAGCACGGTCCCCTGCTCCTCCAGTGCTTCGAGCTTTTCGACGACGTCGTCCCGTTTATCCGCCGCAAAGGGCGTGGCGACATCGTAATAGCAGAGCACGCTGTAGTCGTTCTCGACGGAGTTCGTCATCGTGTCCCCGATGCCGAAGCTCGTGACGAGCAGCGCCATGCAGCCCGCGACCCCGATGACCGTCATGAGCGATCTCCCCCAATTGATGCGGATGTTCCTTACCGCCATGCGGCAGGAGAGGAGCAGATGCCGCGACTCCTTGCTCTTGCCCGTTCCGCGCTTCACCTTCGGGGTGTAGGAGATCTGTTTGGGGCGCATGCATTCGGCGGGGTTCTCCCGGATGACCGACCGCGCCGCCCAGAACCCGATCGCGAGCGCGAGCAGGCAGACGACGGCGGTGAACCCTGCCGTCCAGGGCAGACTGTAGACGATGGGCAGATCGAGCGGCATCGAGAAGATGAGCCCGTACTTCACCGACATGACGGTGGAGACGATCGGCGGGCCGATGACCGCGCCGAGCAAGCACCCGAAGAACGTGATGACCACGCCCATGAACGCATAGTGGAATACGATGCGGCCGCTCCCGAGCCCGAGCGCCTTGAACGTGCCGATGTTGATGCGTTCGCGCAGGATGAGGCGGCTGATGCTCGTCATGATCACGAGCACGGAGACGAGGAAGAAGATCACGGGGAACACATAGAGCATGCTCTTGGACTGTTCCACCTCGTTGTCGAGGATGACGACCGATTCCATCGTCTCACGGTCGTATACAAAGAGGAGATTCTCCTCCCCGGTCCCCGCGAAATAGTTCTGGATGTCCTTCTTGACCGAAGCGGTCTGCCCGGAAGAGGCCAAAAGCAGGAGCGCCTGGTTTTCGAGCCCGTCCACGACCTCGGTGACCCGCTCGAGGACCTTCTCTTCCGTCACGAAAGAGGCGAATGTCTCATTTGCCATCGGGAGCTGCCCGACGACGGTGCGGACAATCTCGTCGATCACCGTCTGCCGCGTGAGAAAGACGGGCGAGTTGGAGTAGATATTCACCCCCTCCACCGAATGCATGAGCCCCGTGACGCGGAAGGTATAGGAAGCGGGGATCTCGACGGTGAGGCCCTGAAGCTACGGAATGAGGCTGCCGAACAGGGGCGCATAGAGCGCAAGCTGTTCGTTGAACTTGTCTGCGGCCGTTTCCGCCACGCCCTTGAAAGCGGTGAACTCCACCGTCATCTCGTCGCCGATCTTATATCCATAGAGCCCTGCCACCGTGTCGTCGATGAGAAATCCCGCTTTGCCCTCCTTGATGTAGGGGCAGTTGATCTCCCCGTCCGAGACGAAGATCTTTGCGATATGGGAATCCGGACTTTCGGCGGGGGCGAACTGCCCGTCCGAATAGATGCGGTATTCGAGGGCGGAGGCAGAGTATTCCCCGAGGCGTTCCCGGTCCGCGTCTTCGAAGACGGTCGTCTGCACGATGAGATCGGCAAGGTTGCTGTCGCCGAGATACTTCTCCGAGCGGGCGCGCAGCGTCTCCGTGTTCGAAATAAAGCCCAAAAAGAGGGTCGAGGCGAGGGCGGTGATCACGAACATCGAGAGATATTGGAACCAATTTTTGAAAAGCTCGCGCACCATGAGCTTGAACATGAGCCCGTTTACCACTCGACTTCACCCGCCTTGACCGGAGATTCGTTTCGTCTGTTTTCGGTCACTTTCCCGTCGGAGAGGGTGATCACGCGGTCGGCGACCCCCGCGAGCTTGGCATTGTGCGTGACGACGACGACCGTCGTGCCGTAATCCTCCTTGAGTCGCTGCAGAAGGCCGATGATCTTTCTGCCCGTCTTGCTGTCGAGCGCGCCCGTGGGCTCGTCGCAGAGGAGGAGCGGCGGCTTTTTGACGATCGCGCGCGCGATCGCGACGCGCTGCTGCTCGCCGCCGGAGAGCTGGGAGGGAAAGTTATTGCTCCTTTCGGAGAGCCCGACTTCGTCGAGGGCGGCGCCCTCCTCCATGCTCCCCGCACAGCGGGCGATGGCAACGTTTTCCCGTGCCGTCAGATTGGGCATGAGATTATAGAACTGAAAGACAAACCCGATGTCGCGGCGGCGGTAGGAGACGAGCTCGCGCGAGGAATAGGCGGTGATCTCCTTCCCGAATACCGTGGCGGTGCCGCTGTCCGCACGGTCCATGCCGCCGAGGATGTTGAGCAGCGTGCTCTTGCCCGAGCCGCTCGGCCCGAGAATGACGGCAAACTCCCCCGCCTCGATCTCCAGCGAGACGCCGTCGAGCGCGCGCACCGTGCGCTGCCCGCTCCCGTACGTCTTGACCAAATTCTGAATCACCAATCCGCTCATTGCTCCGCTCCTATGTCGATTATCCATATTATAGCACCCGCCCGCAAAATCCACAAGCGGACGGCCATCATAATTTTTTATGACCAAGTTGAAAACTTTGTGAAAACGTGGAACTTAAAGCGCCGCGCCGCTGAGCTGCGGCGCGGCGCTGACCGATCAATCGTAGGGGTCCTTCCCGTAGAGCGCGGAGACGCCGTCCGAAAATTTCTTCGACTTCTCATACTGCTTGATGTCGAACCCGGAGAGCTCCTCCAACCTCTTCTTCTGCTCGCGGGTGAGCTTTGTGGGCACTTCCACAAAGACGTTGACATAGAGATTCCCCGTCCCGTTCCTCGTCTTGAGTCCCTTCCCGCGGATCGTGAAGGTGGTGCCCGTCTGCGTGCCCTCGGGGATCTGATAATCGAACGTATCGTCGATATCGGGCACTTTGACCGTGCCGCCGAGCGCCGCGACCGTAAACGGAACGGGCAGATCGAGATAGAGATCCATGTTCTTTCTGCGGAAGAGCTTGTGCGGCTCCACGCGGAACACGACGATGAGGTCGCCCGC
>CANROI010000160.1 GCA_947632165.1 uncultured Clostridia bacterium | reverse complement strand
GACAGCAAGCGGTTCTCCGCGGTCAAGGGGGTCGGCAAAAAGACGGCGGAGCGCATTATTTTAGAGCTGCACGGCAAGCTCTCCGAAGATGCGATCACGGGCTTTGTGCCGCCCGCGGACGAAGAGGACGCGCTGTCCGCGCTCATGGGGCTGGGCTTCACCAAGCAGGAGAGCACAGCGGCGGTGGAGCGCGCAAGAAAATCGGGCGCGCGCGGGGTCGAGGAGATCATTGCCGCCGCGCTGAGGACGATGTAAAGGGGGCAAGGGCAAGACGATGTTTCACGACGAATGGGAGGAGAGCAGTCCCGAAGCGCGGCTCTTAAGCGGCGCAAAGGGCGCGCTCGACTTCGAAGAGAACATCCTCCGTCCCAAGACGATGGAGGAATATGTCGGGCAAGACAAGGTGAAAGAGAACCTCGCGGTGTTCATTGCGGCCGCCAAGGCGCGCGGAGAGGCGCTCGATCACGTCCTTCTCTACGGCCCGCCCGGGCTCGGCAAGACGACGCTCGCGCACATCATCGCAAATACCATGGGCACGCAGATCAAGCTCACCTCGGGGCCCGCGATCGAGCGCTCGGGCGACCTTGCCGCGATCCTCACCAACCTCGACGACGGAGATATCCTCTTCATCGACGAGATCCATCGGCTCAACCATACGGTGGAGGAGATCCTCTATTCCGCCATGGAGGACTACGCTCTCGACATCATCGTCGGCAAGGGGCCCTCGGCGCGGAACATCCGTTTTTCTCTGAAAAAATTCACGCTCATCGGAGCGACGACCAAGGCAGGGATGATCTCCGGGCCGCTGCGTGACCGCTTCGGCATCATCTGCCGCCTCGATATGTACACGCCCTCCGAGCTGCAGCGCATCGTGAACCGCTCCGCGCGCATGCTTGGCATTTCGATCGAGAAGCAGGGCAGTTTCGAGATCGCCCGCCGTTCGCGGGGCACGCCGCGCATTGCGAACCGCCTTCTGAAGCGCGTGCGGGACTTTTCGGCCGTGCTCGGCTGCAACGAGATCACCCATGCCGCGGCAAAAGAGGCGCTTGCCCGCCTCGAGATCGACGAACTCGGATTAGACGAGACCGACCGCAACCTTCTCAGGGCGCTCATTGAAAAGTTCGGCGGCGGCCCGGCCGGGCTGGAGACCCTTGCCGCGACCATAGGCGAGGACGTCAACACGATCGAGGACGTATATGAGCCCTATCTATTGCAGCTCGGCTTCATCGCGCGCACACCGCGGGGGCGGGTCTGCCTCAAGGGCGGTTACGAGCACATGGGCGCCGTCCCGCCCGAAAGCGCGAGCTGATCGGGCGTCTGCGTTATGTCCCCCCGAACTTATTGAAGGGTTGAACATTATTTACAAGGCGATTCTTCAACTTCGCCTATCGGCTCCGTTCAGAATGACATATTTGGAACGCCCACGGGGCGGTCACCGTTCGCGCCTCCGATGCGCTCACTCATGTCGCATTGCGCCACCCTGCAAGGGACAGCAAGGGCGTTTTTATTGTGTCATGCTGAGCCGCCACGAAGTGGCGTGTCGAAGCATCGCCGCAGCATTAAATAAGGCGATTCGACCGTGCTACTCGCCTACGGCTCATGCCGCACTTATACGAAGCGAGCGCGGCGAAGCCAAAGCGCGCGAGCAAAGAAACGCGCGAAACTATTCTTGTATGAAAACTTCCGACTTTTATTACGATCTTCCCGAGGAGCTGATCGCTCAGACCCCCGCAGAGCCGCGCGATTCGTCGCGGCTTTTGGTCTATCACAGGGCGACCCATCGCATCGAACACAGGATCTTCAGAGAGATCAAAGAGTATCTCCGGGCGGGGGACGTGCTCGTCGTCAACCGCACCAAGGTGCTGCCCGCCCGCCTCTTCGCAAAGACAGCAAGCGGCGGCGCCGTCGAGGTGCTGCTCCTCAAGCGGATCAACCTCGACGAGTGGGAGGTGCTCGTCCGTCCCGGCAGAAAATGCAGGGTGGGGACGAAGCTCCGGGTGAACGAAGAACTTTCCCTCGAAGTGACGGCAGTCACCGCGACGGGAGAGCGGCACGTCAGATTTTTCTATGAGGGTGCCTTCGAAGATGTCTTGTCGCGCGCGGGCACCATGCCCCTGCCCCCCTATATCCACGAAAAACTCAAGGATCCCGACCGCTATCAGACCGTCTATTGCAAGGAGAACGGCTCGGCGGCGGCGCCCACGGCGGGGCTGCATTTCACCGCCGGGCTTTTAGAGGAGATCCGCGCGATGGGCGTGGAGATCGTCGAGGTGCTCCTCCATGTCGGGCTCGGGACCTTCCGCCCCGTCAAGGTGGAGGACGTCGAAAAGCACGTCATGCATTCGGAGTATTACGAGGTGAGCGAAGCGGCGGCGGCCGCGGTCAACCGCGCAAAGCGGGAGGGGCGGCGGATCATCGCCGTCGGCACGACGAGCGTCCGCACGCTCGAGACGGTCGCTGCCCCCGACGGCACGATCAAGGCGGGCAGGGGGGAGACGCAGATCTTTTTATATCCGCCCTATAAGATGAAGTGCGTCGACGCGCTCATCACCAACTTCCACCTTCCCGAGAGCACGCTTCTGATGCTCGTCAGCTGCCTCTGTTCCCGCGAGGAAGTGCTGGAGATTTATCGGACTGCCGTGAAAGAGAAGTATCGCTTCTTCTCGTTCGGCGACGCCACATTTTTTATCTGAAAATCCATATTTTACGCGCATAACATGTTGACATATTGCATATAATATGTTAGAATATTATCGAGAGTAGAGAGGGAGGGATAAAAATGGCGAAAGTATCTACCAATATCACGATCGATGCGGAAGTAAAGAAGCAAGCGCAGGAGTTGTTTGCCGATCTTGGCATGGATCTGTCCACCGCAATCAATATCTATCTGAAAAAAGCGTTGGCGGAACAAGGCATTCCTTTTGAAGTTTCGCGGGGGGTGCCGAATAAGGATCCCGCAGCGGCGATGGAAGAGGTCAAAAAAATGGAAGAGCACCCGGAAAAATATACGGGATATAAGGATATCGCTTCTTTGCGGAAGGCGCTCGAAGTATGAAGTACGAAGTACTCTTTACCACAAAGTTCAAAAAGGACCTTAAACTCGTGCAAAGGCAGGAATCTCGATAAACTATTTACCGTTGTCGAATTGCTCTCGAATGAGGAAAAACTCGACGCGAAATACAGAGACCACGAGGTTTTATAAGCGGCGCGCTTCCCGGTCAATATTACTGCTATGAACAACAAATATTTTTCCTTCGAACTGCAAAAGACCGATCCCGATACGGGCGCCCGCGCCGGGATCTTCCATACCCCGCACGGGGACATCGAGACGCCCGTCTATATGCCCGTCGGCACGCAGGCAACGGTCAAGGGCGTCCTTCCGCGCGACCTCAAGGAGATCGGCTCGCAGATCATTCTCTCCAACACCTATCACCTCTATATGCGCCCGGGCGACGAGCTC
>CANROI010000159.1 GCA_947632165.1 uncultured Clostridia bacterium | reverse complement strand
CTTAAAGCCGTTCTTTTTTCAAAAAAAGCGGTGTCAACAAATTGCAAAGAAAATGTCAAGCCGAAAAATTTTGCCACTTTGAAGAAGAGTGGTATAATTAAATCGAACGTATTGCAAAGCGGCAATCCGTAGGAGGGGATATGACTAATTATTTGTTGACGTTGCTATCTGTGTTCATCATCATCGCCGTCGATTGTCTGTTCGTCGGTCTGTACGACCGGCAATATAAGAACATGGCCAAGAAAAGGGATTGGCTGATCGGCATCATTGTTGTTTCGACGGGCATATTTTCGGGGCTAATCACGAGCGCTTATTCCATCGACGGTTGGCGGATCGGGTATCTTGCCCCGATCTTACTGTTCGCAGTGGCGACCTTGGCGGTCGTCGCGTATACCTGTCTCCTCAAAAAGATCTATGCGGCGAAAAGCAAGCGCGAAGCGCATGAGGGAAACGACGATGAAACAAACGATCGATGACCGAGGACTCGAGGAGTTTGTAAAGTGGTCTAAAATTCTCACGATTGCGACAATGGCCTTTTGGGGTTTATGGATAGGCAGATTGATTCTGACGATCCTGAGAGAATTTACCGACTTTGAAGAGAAAGCGCCTTTTCTTTACGGCAAGATATTCGGGGGAATTTTGCTTGCCGTTGTCTTGGCGCTTGTCGCGTTGCATGTATTCTGTTGCGTCAAAATGCGTAAGTACAAAAAACTGATCGAAGAAATCGCAAACGAGGAGGACGACGATGAGACGGATGAGCGATAAGACAAGAAAGATCATTTATTGGACGATGTTCGGATGCACCATACTCTTTTTGATCGCGGCATTCGCGGTCGGGCTGGTGGGGCTCTTAAAAAAGATCGATCTTCTTACCCATCTGTCGCTCATTTTTATCCCGTGCGGCCTGCTCGTCAATGTGATCAACGTCCTCGCTTTCAAGCCGAGTAATAAGAAATCGAAAAGGAACGATGATCGGCCATGATAAAGACATCGAAAAAGAGAGATGTTTGGATCTGGAGCGCATTCGTATTATCGGGGTTGCTCTTGTTCGCAAACGGAATATTTGACGTCGTTCGCATCAATGGATTTGACAGTCGGTTTTGGGCGTATGTATTTTTATCGGCCTGCGCCGTTTTTTCCTGCTATTTTGCGAATACGAAAAGGTCGGGATACCTGATTTACTCCGTCGCCGCCGCTCTGCAATCGCTGCTTATTGCTGATTTGCATGTTGCAAACGCCGTGATACAATCGTGCATTGGCGCGCTCTCGGCCGGATTATCGGTATTTTTACTTATCAAATACAGAAACGCAAAGGCGATGAATATCGTTGAAAGAAAGCGGCTGACAGAACCCGTTTTTTCACGCATCAACAAATTCAATCTTTTTGCGGATATGATATGCGCGGCAGGACTTTTGGCGTTGCTGTTTGGCATTTCCGAAAATGTGATATTCCGGATCGCGGTCGCATCCGGGATCTGCCTGATTTCCCTCGCGCTCACTTATATCAAACAACGATATAAAAGAACCGCTTTCGGCCGAAGCCTGAATATAAGGGAGTATCTGTTTGTGGCATTTTGGTTGGCCGCTACGCTGATCAATGCGATCCTTTTGCGAGAGGCCCGGCAGGATCTTGGATATGTGGCGCTTGTCATCATCGTCCTTATGACCGATTATTTTATATTCGACAGACCGCTTGTCATAGAAAAATTGGCCTGTCTTGCGGAGCAAACTTATGAAATCTCATAGCAAATTGATTCTGATCCTATCCCTCCTGCTCGTCACGGCGCTGTCCGTCTACGCGCTGCTTTGCATCGGAACGGGAAACATCCCCGAACTCATTTTGGCGGCGGGCGCATGTATCGGCGCAGTCTGTATCCCCAAGGGCAAGCGCTGAGCGCTTAAGGAGTTACGGCGCGGAGCCGTCCCGTTAGGCGCGATCAAAAACGAAACCCTTTTACGCAAACAAAAACCACGCGATCGGCGCGTGGTTTTTGAAACGATGCCGGTGAATTTTACCGAATGATCTTGCTCGGAACGACTTTTCCGAGCGGCTTCTTCTCGGGTGCGGCGTTGAGCTGTCGGCGGTCCTTCCCGTAGAAGAAGAGGGCGACCGTCCCCGGGCCCACATGTGAGCCCGTGCAGAGGTCGTAAAATTCGATGATGATGTCTTTCACGCCGATCTCGCGGATCATATCCGCGAGCAGGAGCGCGTCTTCCTCGCAATCGCCGTGGCAGATGGCGACCGTCTGGGTCTCGGGGTCGATCGCGCGCTCACGGTACGCCTCGGCGAGCGCCGCGAGGGCCTTTTTCCTGCCGCGCTCCTTGCCGTAAAACACGATCTTCGTATTCGGACTGCCGTCTGCGCGCAGCACGGGCTTGATGTTGAGCAACGTGCCCGCGATCGCGAGCGTGGTGGAGATCCGCCCCGTGCGCTTGAGGTATTTGAGATCGCCCACTGTGAGATAGCTGTTGACTTTGAAGGTATTTTCCCTGACCCATTCGGCGCAGGCGTCGATGCTCTCGCCGAGGTCTCTCAGATCCGCGACTTTGAGCGCGAGCAGCCCCTCGCCCATGGAGGCGTTTGCACTGTCGATGACGTGTATCCGGCGGGAGGGGAACTCCTTCTGAAGCTCTTTTTTCGCCTCCTGTGCCTGACGGTGGGTGCCGCTGATCCCGGAAGAGATGGTAAAGAGGATCACATCGCGGCCCGCCTCGAGCGAGGGGCGCATGGCCTCGGCAAAGGCCGCCGAGGTCAGAAGGGAGGTCTTGACGTCCGCTCCCGCCCGCATTTCGGCATAGAAGGCCTTTGCGGTCTCGGCAAACGGTACGCCCTCCTCGTAGCAGAGGCGCTCCTTCCCGTCCACCGTAAAATAATAGCTGATGACTTTGATCCCGCGTTCCTTGATCATCCCGCAGGGGATGTTGGCGCCCGAATCCACGATGATATCAAAACTTTTCCGCATGGGATTCCTCCTTGCCGCGGCCGTCTGTTCCGCCGCGTACCGAATCATACTACCTATTCAGCATACGGCATTTTTCGAAAAATTACAACCTATTTAGTGGCGAGGGAGGTCTCCGTTTGCCCATAGGGGCTCCATTCTCGCGGATTTCGTCTCTACTGGGCAAAAAAACGGCTCTACTGTGAGTAGAGCGGCATTTTCGGCGGCCTGTAGGGCTCTGCTGCGGTCTGTTGCCTTAATGCAAGCGGCTCCGCGGATCAATCGGAGCTGCCGCTTCGGCGCAAAGTTCCGAGCTGCGCTTTTGCACGTTTTACGGCGGCGCGCATGATGAAGCCCGTGTAGGCGCCGCTGAGGAGATAGCAATCGATCTCATGGAAGAGGAAGTAGAACGCGAGCCCCTTCAAAAGCCGTATAAACGAACGGGCATGCCCGAGAGGGCATGCCCGTTCGTTGGTGCAACCAAAGGGACTCGAACCCCCAGCCTTCGGTTCCGTAGACCGACGCT
>CANROI010000158.1 GCA_947632165.1 uncultured Clostridia bacterium | reverse complement strand
GCGCCCGTCACGGGGGTGATATAGCGGCCGAAACTCTCGAGCGAGTAGGTGTAGGTGCTGCCGGGCGCATTTTCGGTGATGAAGCCCGGGATATAGCCCTGGACATAGTGGTTATCGTAGACGTTGACGTCCGCATAGAGGCGGTTCTTCTTCGCCTCCGTATCGTATTCATAGGAATAGTCGACGCCGGTGATGATGGGCGCTTCGAAGTCGGTATAGAACGGGAACTCGAAGGTGTTGTTGAGGTTGCTCTCGCTGCCGTCGTCCGTGTAATCGAGGAAGCCCTCGACCTTCACAAGGTACTTGGTGTTGTTCTTGAGGTTGTAATCGGGGACGTTGAACTCCACCTCGAGCCAGGAAGGCGAGCCGCCGTGGACGGACTTGCGCTGGTTGTATTCCGTTCTCTGCCAGATGACTTCGCCCGTGACGGAATCTGTGATCGTGACCTCGATCCGCTTTGCGCCGCGGAGCATGCCGAGATAGATGGCATAGATGGAATTGACGCCGCCCGTCTCGCCCGTCTGGTTGCTGAGCGCGATGTGGTCTCTCTCCGCGGGAACGATGCTCGTGGAGGCGGGATCCTGCATGTAGGCAAATGCGCCGAGATAGGTGATATAGTCGTCATAGAGGCCGCCGACGGGGCGGGTCGCAAAGACGTCGGGCAGGTTCTTCTGCTCAACGGGAAGATTTTCGTCGAGCTCGTCCCTGTAGGTTTCGAAATAGTCCTTATCGAACAGCGGCGCCTGCGCCCAATTGCCGTAGAAGGCGAGATAGGGAAGGCTCAAAGAGACGGCGCCGTCCTTTCCCTCGAGGGTGAGGAAGCCCTCGACGTACATGCCGTTTGCAAAGTTCTCGTCGAGATAGGCCTTATTCTCGGACGTCAGCTCGATGGAGACGGTGACGACCGCGGTCTTGCCCGCTTCGACGGTGACGGTCTCGCCCTTCTGCGTGCCGTCCGTCACGGAGGTCACGGAGAACTTCGCGCCCTTGAGCTCGTAACCCGTCTCGGTGACGGTGCGTTTGCCCTCTTTGGCGGTGAGCTGTTCGCTGATGCCCTCCGTCATGACGCATGCGCCGAGATCGTAAGTGAGCGCCGAGGAGCCGAAGTTGTAAATCTCGAACTTCATCTCGTAGAAGCCCTTCTTCTCGGGATCGTCGCCCACCTCGAGCTTCGCCTTGTCGATCAGCGTGCCGTACCGGTCATAGGCCCTCAGATAGGCGCCCGTCTCGGTCGCCTTCTTGAGGTTGGCAAGGCCGGCGCCCTGCTTTCTCACGGAGAAGGGAAGCCCGTTGGTGTTGTAGGCGATATCCGCCGTGGACATCATGAGCTGGTTGACGGCGGCAGTCACCTGCACCGCGTTATAATTGGGGAAGATCTCCTTAACATACTGACGGACCAGCGCCGTGACGCCCGCCTGGTTGGGCGACGCCATCGAGGTGCCGGAGAGACGGTCGTATCTCTGCCCGGGAACGGCGGAATAGATCTCGCCGCCGTGCGCCGTGATCTCGGGCTTGATGCCGAGGCTCGGCGTGGGGCCCCAGGAGGAGAAGTCGGACATGAAAGGGCCGGCCGTCTGCTTGCGGCTGATCGTGATCTTGCCCTGGCCGTTCGGCGCGGAGACGAGCTTCTCGCCGTCGTCGCGGGACACCGAGCAGACGGGATAGCCGGGAATGTTGCCGACCGTCATGTTGATGTTACCCGATACATTATTATAAATGATACAGCCGACCGCGCCGTACTTCTGCGCGAGGCGGGCCTTTTCTTCGAAGTTGGTCTGGCCGCGCTTGACGAGCGCGATCTTGCCGTCAAGTTCGCCCTCGCCGAAGGAGAGGTAGTCCACTTCCTGCCCGATGCCGGGGATCGTGATGTATTCAAATTCCTTGCTCTCTTCGTTATCGGCGAGGATATCGTCGACGAAGTCCTTGGGCTCCGAAGCTCTGTTCGACGCCTCGGTGAAGTAGATGATCTCGTTGTTGTAGAGCATATACGGCGTCTTTTCGCCGTTGATGCAGGCGACGGAGAGCGCCGCGTCGTAAGTGGAGGGCGCGCCGACGGTCGCGGAGTCGGGATTATCGGTGAGCGCCAGGTTGCCGTTCTTTTCGGAATTGAAGGAGGAGTTGTAGTCGTTCGACGCGGCGGCGATCAGACTGATGCCGCGCTCCTTGATGCGGTCGTAGATCTGCTGCGTTTCGAGATCGTCGATCTCCTCTCTCGCAAAGCCCGCGGAGGAGCCGAGGGACATGTTGATGACGTCTACGCCGAGCGTGACGCAGTCTTCGAGCGCCGCGAGGATCCAGGAGGTCTTCGCGCCTGCGTCTTTTTCGGAGAACACTTTCATGACGGCGAGCTGCGCGTTGGGCGCGACGCCGCGGATCCCCATGGGATCCCCGTTCGCGTCCGTCTGGCTGATCTTTTCGGGCGCGTCGAGCCCGACCATGATGCCCGCGACGTGGGTGCCGTGTTCGCTGTTGATCGGGAACACGTCTGCATCCTTATCCGCATAGTCATACGTATAGGGCACTTTGCGGCTGTAGTAGAGCTTGGCGGCCGTGAGGTCCGGCGTGAACTGGGCCGCTCTCAGCTCGGAGACCTTGCCCGCGAGGTTCTCGCGCGTGATCACGTCGTCTTTGCTGGGCGTGAAACGGCTTTCGTCGAACGCGCTGTGGGTATAGTCGAGGCCGGTATCGAGCACTGCGATGACCGTGCCGCTGCCGTCGTATTTCGAATCGGAGCTGTTGAAGATACCCGTTCCATAGACGTTGACCTCGTTCTCGACGATCTGCGTCTCGCATTCCGCATAGACTTCGCCGACGATCACGGAGGCCTTCCCCTTCACGCTCTTGCAGAGGGAATCGAACGCGCTCGCCTTGATGAGGATCTCGAAGCCGCTGAAGAGGGTGTTGTAGGTGTTGCCCTCTTCAAACCAGACGCCGCTGTTGCGGATCCGGCTCTTGAGCGAATTATTCTCCCTTTCGATGCGCGCCGCGACCGCCTTCCCCTCTTTGGAGGAGGCGTATTCGCCGACCGTCATCGAAGTGTTGAGGCGGTCGTATGCGTCGAGAATGGTATCGGACCCGAGGTTGAGAATGACGGAGATCTGCTCGTCGGGCTTGACCGCTTCGGGAAGTTTCTGCGCGACGGAAGTATCGAGGAAGTCCTCGAGATGCGTCTCCACCGACCCCGTGACGTCCGCCACGGCGGGTAATTCATTGGTGCTTGCGGAACCGCGCTCGGGGATCTGCCAATTGGGAAGGATCGCGGAAGCAACCATCGTCCCCGACAGGGCGGTTACGGCAAGCCCGAACGCTATTTTTTTACGAAAGAATGATTTCATCTTTACCTCCGAATGCCTATCTTTATCATGCGTTATTCTGTACTATTATACCGCATGGCAAAAATTTTTGCAAGCATTTCGACGGTCAAAAATGAGGCCCCTACCATTTATAAAGTAAAAAGTAGGTGAAAAGGCGAAAAT
>CANROI010000157.1 GCA_947632165.1 uncultured Clostridia bacterium | reverse complement strand
TCAACGTCTCCATGGCCTGGCTCGACGGCGGATGCCTCGAGCCGGTGGAGAAGATCGCAAAAATTTTCGTCGATTCAATCAACATGGCCGACTGACCGCAGAAAAAAACCTTGCGGCTCGATATAGCTTCCGAATAAACGCAACCCTGCGGCCGTATTGCCGCAGGGTTACGTTTTTTGATTCAAAATCAGACCAATTCGATGATCGCGGATTCGGCTGCGTCGCCGCGGCGCTGGCCGAGGAGATAGATCCTCGTGTACCCGCCGCCCTGGCCGAGCTCTTCCTTCCGCTGAGCATACTTGGGTGCGATGTCGTTGAACAGCTTCTCGACGAGCGGATGCTTGATCTGCGCGGTGCGCTTCTTGTAATCCTTTTTGCTCTCGTTGAAGTCCTTGATCTCCTGAAGATCGTACGTCTTCGACATGATCGCGCGGCGCGCGGCAAGTTTCTTGGGGCCGTCTTTATAGGCGGTCGTCTTGATCTCCTTGCCCTTCTTATCCTTTGCGACAACTTCGTATTCCACTACGTCGTCGTAGGAATTGATCGCCTTCGTGATCAGTTTCTCGACGTAGGGCTTGAGCTCCTTCGCTCTTGCCTCCGTCGTTTCGATCTTGCCATACCAAAGGAGCTGAGAAGCCTGCCCTCTCAAGAGGGCGATCCTCTGCTTGGTCGTCTTGCCCAATTTACCCGGCATAATTTAATCCTCCTTTTTTTCCAGCGAAAGGCCGTAAGATTCGAGTTTCTGAATGACTTCGTCGAGCGATTTCTTGCCGAGGTTGCGCACCTTGAGCATCTCGTCCTCCGTCTTCGAAATCAGGTCTTCCACCGTGTGAATGTTCGCTCTCTTGAGACAGTTGTAGGAACGGACGGAAAAGTCCATATCCTCGATCTTCATAGAGAGAATTTGCTGCTGCTTGTCGTCGTCCGTCTTGACGAGGATATCCATATCCTTGATCGTGTCGGAGAGGTTGACGAACAGGCTGATGTGATCCTGCATGATCTTTGCGGCGAGCGATACGATCTCCTTCCCGGAGAAAGTGCCGTCCGTCCAGACTTCGATCGTCAAGCGATCGAAATCGATATCCTGCCCCACGCGCGCGGGTTCTACATTGTAGTTGACCTTCTGTACGGGCGTGTAGATGGAATCGATGGGAATATAGTCGATAATCGGTTGCTTGTTGTCCTTGGCGGGCTTATAGCCTCTGCCCCGTCCGATCGTGATCTCCATGTCGATCTTTCCGCCCCGGTCCACCGTGCAGATGTATTGGTCGGAATTGACGATCTCGACTTCGGCGTCCTGCGCAATGTCCGCCGCCGTGATGACTGCGGGCCCCTCTTTGCAGAGGCGAAGCGTCTTGGTGTAATCCTTCTCGGTGATCTTTGTCTTGATCGCAAGCAGTTTCAAATTCAGAATGATCTCGGTGACATCTTCCTTGACCCCGGGAATGGCGGAAAACTCGTGTTTCACCGTCCCGTCCATGAATTTGATCCCCTGTGCGGCAGCGCCGGGCAGCGCCGAAAGCAAAATCCTCCTCAGACAGTTGCCTATTGTAAGACCGAAACCCTTTTCAAGCGGTTCAACGACGATTTTCGCGTAGGATTTTTCCTCGTTCTCGGTGACCGTGATCTTGGGCATACCCATTTCGATCATAATGTTACCCTCCTTGATTTGGAAATTACTTGGAGTACAACTCGACAATCATATGCTCTGCAATCTGGCTGTCGACGTCCTCGCGGGTCGGAAGCGCCAAAACCTTGCCTTCCAGCTTCTCGGGGTCGAATTCCAGCCACTTGGGCATATTCGCAACCTTCATCGTTTTGATTTGTTCGAAAAATTTGTTGTTCTTGCGGTTTTCTTTGACTGCGATCACATCGCCTGCCTTCACGATATAGGAGGGAACGTTGACCGTTCTGCCGTTGACCATGAAGTGGGAATGGTTCACGAGCTGCCTTGCCTGGGTACGGGAAGCGCCCACGCCCATGCGGAACACGACGTTATCGAGCCTTCTTTCGAGCAAGGAGAGCATGTTCTCGCCCGTGATGCCCTTCATGCGGTCTGCCATCTCATAGTAATGGCGGAACTGACCTTCCTGAACGCCGTAGATGCGCTTGGTCTTCTGCTTCTCGCGGAGCTGGAGCCCGTATTCGGAAACCTTC
This sequence comes from uncultured Clostridia bacterium, assembly GCA_947632165.1. Lineage (GTDB taxonomy): Bacteria > Bacillota > Clostridia > Christensenellales > Borkfalkiaceae > Gallimonas. The sequence continues at coordinate 1,340 of CANROI010000157.1, read as the reverse complement.
TTTCTGCCCGCGCCGTGCTGTCCGGGAGGGGTGGGGCGTTTATTGAAGGGGCACTTCTCCATGTAGCACTTTTCCCCTTTCAGAAAGAGCTTGCCGCCCTCTCTTCTGCAAAGTTTGCATTTTGCGTCTCTGTATACTGCCATGACTTCCTCCTGTTAAACTCTTCTGCGCTTGGGCGGTCTGCATCCGTTGTGCGGGATGGGCGAGACGTCCGAAATCAGCGTGACCTGAAGCTCGCAATTCGCGAGCGCTCTGATCGCAGATTCTCTGCCGGCGCCGGGGCCCTTGACATAGACCTCGACCGCGCGGAGCCCATGCTCCTTCGCGGCTTTTGCCGCCGTCTCGGTCGCCTGCTGCGCGGCAAAGGGCGTGCCTTTTCTGGAGCCCTTGAACCCGAGCGCGCCCGCGCTGGACTGCGAGATCGCATTCCCGCTCATATCCGTAAAGGTGACGAGCGTATTGTTGAAGGTAGACTGGATATGAACTTGTCCTTTGTCGATTTTCTTGATCTCTCTCTTCTTGCCGCGAGAGACGACTCTCTTCTTATCAGCCATGTCCGATCCTCCTTACTTCTTCTTGTTCGCCACGGTACGGCGGGGACCTTTTCTCGTTCTTGCATTGCGCTTGGTGCTCTGACCGCGCACGGGAAGGCCCTTTCTGTGGCGCACGCCGCGATAGCAGCCGATTTCCATCAGCCGCTTGATGTTGAGGCTTACCTGTCCTCTCAGTTCGCCCTCCACCGTGTAGTGGTGGTCGATATATTCTCTTAATTTGGATACGTCGTTCTCGTCGAGATCCTTGACCCGCGTATCGGGGTTGATCCCCGTCTCCGCGAGGATCTTCTTCGACGTCGTAAGACCGATCCCGTAAATGTAGGTGAGTCCGATCTCTACCCGTTTTTCTCTGGGCAGATCCACACCGGCAATACGTGCCATTGATAACCTCCGTTTGATTTCGGTATAAAAATTTTTTCTATGTTCTACGGATCGGGGCGGAAACAGTGGAAAATATCCCCGCGCAGGACCCCTCGTTTTCGTTTTTTAAGCAAAGCAAGCCGATTTTCCGCACTCGTTTGTGCGGAAATTCAGCTTCGTCGATGCATGTTGCACGATTTTTTCGCAAACCGTGGATGTTTAGTATAACACAATCCCGTGATCGTGTCAAGCGATTTTTAGCCCTGTCTTTGCTTATGGCTCTTGTTTTTGGAACAAATTACCATCACTTTGCCGTTTCTCTTGATGACCTTGCACTTATCGCACATGGGTTTTACGGAAGGACGTACTTTCATTTTGATTTACCTCTCGAATTTAATGCCGTTTCCGGCGGAAATAATCTTGTGG
>CANROI010000156.1 GCA_947632165.1 uncultured Clostridia bacterium | reverse complement strand
ATGGGCCCCAATCGACGGGAAACGTCTATGGCGGCTGGGCGAGCAGCGGCGAGATCGACATCCTCGAGGCGAAGGGACGGGAGCCCTTCACGGCCAACGGCACCCTCCACTTCGGGCGGGGCGGAAGCAGCACCTACCGCACGGGCAGCACGAAGCTGAACACGAGCATTGCCGAATGGCACACCTACGGGGTGGAATGGCGGGAGGATCACATCGCGTGGTATGCGGACGGCGCGGAGTACTTCCGCGTCGACCGTGCGGATTGGTGGACGGAGGCGGTCACAAAGGAAGAGGACCCCGCGGCGCCCTTCGACCGTCCGTTCTATCTGCTGCTCAATTTGGCGGTCGGGGGGAATTACGACGGCGGGATCCGCCCGGAGGAGAGCTTCTCCTCGGCGGAAATGGCGGTGGATTACGTCCGCGTGTATGAATTTTCCCGATCGGAACAGGCTGATAATATGGAATAGAATGGTGCGTGCGCCCGCATATGCACGGCAAATCAAGGTAAAAACGGCGTAAACCGTAAAAATTTAGGAGGAAGTAACTATGAAAAGGAAGTTTATGGCTTTTCTCGCATGTCTGCTTTCGATGGTCTTTGTACTCTCGCTTGCGGCTTGCGGAGCGACGGTCACGATGTCCGAGACGTCTGCGACGATCGGCGTCGGCGACACGTTGCGCCTGAAGGCGGAGGCGTCCGACGGCTCCAAGATCGAATCCTGGACCACGTCCGACGAAACGATCGCCACCGTCTCGAACGGCACGGTGCGCGGGATCAAGACCGGCAAGGCGACGATCACCGCAAAGGCGGAGGGCGGCGCGAGCGCGACCTGCGAAGTCACCGTCGAGGACATCAAGGTCACGCTCAACAAGACGTCCACGAAGATCGAGCGGTTCGAGACCGAAAAGCTCACCGCGACCATCTCCAACGGGGAGACGGAGGTCACATGGGCAAGCTCCGACGCGACGATCGCGAGCGTCGATAAGGACGGCGTCGTCACCGCCAACAAAGAGGGCACCGCGGTCATCACGGCAAGGCGCACCAAGGGTACGGCGAGCGCGACCTGCGAAGTCGAAGTCGTCTGGTCCGCAAAGCCTCAGGGCTATGCCGAGGTCGGTCATTTCGAGCAGAACAAGGTTCCCCTCAACACCTGGGGCCGCTGGGCAAACCAGAATTGGGAAGGCGGCGGCACCTTCAACATCAACAGCGCCGAATATCAGGACCAGGATGGCTCCGAGGCGGGCAAGGTCACGTTTGATTACGAGGCGGCGGCGCACGGCACGCTCGGCGGGGCGGACTTCCAGGTCGTCTACCGCAGCGCGGGCGAGGGCGGCAAGCTCAAGACGGGCGTCTATTACTCCGTCACCCTCGATATCACGAGCACCAGCGCGGGCGTTGTGACCCTCAACGGCACCGATTTCACCCTCGAGGCGAACAAGAAGACGACGATCACCTCTTACTTCCTGCACGCGGACGACGGTACGATCTATCCGGAAGGCAATTACGACAACATCTACTATACGGCGATCTTCCTGCTGCTCGGCAAGCTCGAGACAGGCGTCGTGACGGTGGAGAACATCAAGTGGGAGGAGATCACGACCGAGACGCTCGCAACGCCCGGCTTCTCGATCTCCGGCAAGACGATCACCGTCACCGATACGAACACGGCGGGCGTCGGCAGCTACACGGTCGGCTTCTTCGCGCGCGCGGAGAGCGCCACGCCCAAATACACCGTGACGGTCGACACTTCCAAGACCGCTGCGATCGACGATTCGCTCTGGATCAACGGCACTTACTATGCAAAGATCAAGGCGAACGGCACCGACGTGCGTTACGGCGAATCCGCTTGGTCGGAGGCGCAGGAATACACGGTTGCGCACGCGAGCATCGAATATGCGCTCGAAAATTCCACGGAAGCCGATCTCGGCAACGACGTCTGGGGCTTCTGGGCGGAGGACGAGAGCTGGGTGACCGCAAATTATAAGGACGACGTCATCACGGTCACGATCTCCGAGGCTGCGACCGGCCGCAAGTGGCATGCCATTCAGCTCTTCCACAAGAACACGGCGTTCGAGAGCGGCAAGACCTACACCGTCTACTTCACCCTCAACTCCACCGCCGAAGGGATCGTCCGCTTCGGGAATCAGAATCATAACATCGTCGCGGGCGACAACGAACTTTCCTACACCGTCTCCGGCGGCGGAACGACCTTCAGCCTGGCGTTCGCGCAGCCCGACGAGAGCAATTGGGACAGCGCGCTCTCGACCGTCGAAGGCACGTTTGTGTTCAAGGGCTTCGACTGGGAAGAAGTGGCCGGGTCCACGCCTTCCACGCCTTCGTCGCAGGATCCCGGGGACTACGAGCTCGGCGAAGAGATCCTTCCCGGCAGCACCGAGATCATCTTCAGCGGCGAAAACGATGAGGGCGCGAAGGAAGATACCTGGATGGGTTGGTATGTGCAGGACACGAGCTGGAATTGCGGCGACATCGTCACGATGCAGAGCTCGAACGCAAGCGGGTTCGACCTTGCCGACGGCGTGATCTCCTTCGGCTATACGGGCGGCAGCGTGAACTACAGCGTCCAGCTGTTCTATAAGAACCCGGCGATCGAAGCGGGTGCGCAGTACTTCGTCTTTGCGACCGTGGAACTCTCCGGCGACCTCACCGTCGGGCTCAACGGCAAGTCGATGGATCTGAAGGCCGGCAAGACCGAGATCTATTCGCTCTTCAACAGCGGTTCCGCGCTCTCCATGCAGTTTGCGGGCGTCAAAGAAGGCTCGATAACCGTAAAGGTCTCCGGCGTCAAGTGGCAGAAAGTCCTCAACGGAGCGCCCGCTCCCGAAGATAAGGATCCCGTCGGCACCGAGTACAGGGCCGAATACGGCGTCCTGACCAACGGCGGCGAAGACGACGCGAAACCCGATGAGTGGACCTATTGGTACGATCAGAGCTGGGTCGGCAGTGCGGTCACGATGACGAAGAACGAGATCGCAGACGGCAAGATCACGCTCGCATTCGAAGGGAATACCGACAGCGCGGCATGGTTCGGCGTTCAGCTCTTCTACAAGAACAGCAAGATGTTCGTCGGCTCCAAGTATACGCTCAGTTTCAAGCTCACCGTCGATAAGGCGTGCAAGGTCACGATCAACGGGCAGGTGAAGGAGCTCACCGCGGGCGAGAACACCGTGACCGTCGACATCACGTTGACGTCCGCAACCTGCTTCACCCTGCAGTTCGGCGTGCACGGCGACGGTGACATCGGCGGCTTCGTCGGCAACCTCGAAGCGACGATCTCCGACGTCGTCTGGACGAAGGCGGAATAAGCCAAACACCCGGAAGGGGCGGGAAAACTTTCCGCCCCCTCCTTATTTTTTCGGGGACCCCTTGACAAACCGAAATTTCAATCTATAATATAGGTAAAGAATTCAAAAAAAGGAGTAGTTTTATGGCGAATTTCTTTCAGGGATCCAAGGGCGTGAAGAGGATCGTCCTTCTCTGCGTGGCG
>CANROI010000155.1 GCA_947632165.1 uncultured Clostridia bacterium | reverse complement strand
GCCGCCGCCGTATCGGTGGAGCAGTAGGGATTGCCCGTTCCGCACGCCATGATGACGATCCGCCCCTTCTCGAAGTGATGGAGCGCCTTGCGGAGCACATAGGGCTCCGCGAGGGAGACCATGTTGAGCGCGGTCTGCACGCGTGTGGGGATGCCGCGCTTTTCGATGGCGTCCATCATCGCAAGAGAGTTCATCACCGTGGCGAGCATGCCCATGTGGTCTGCCGTGGTGCGGTCCATATCCGTGCCCTGGCGGCCCCGCCAGAAGTTCCCGCCGCCGATGACGAGGGCGATCTCCACGCCCATATCGTGCACTTTCACGAGCTGGTCGACGACCATGCTCACGACTTTTTCGTTGAGGCCGAACTTCTGCGGCCCGGCGAGCGCTTCGCCCGAGAGCTTGAGTAAAATGCGGTGATATTTCGGCTTCATAGGCCCTCCCACTGCCATTTTTTACAAGTATAGCATATTATTGCGAAAAAATCAAGAATTTCCGGAATATTTCCGCGGGACGGACGGAACGGAGATCTCCCCCTTGACAAGGCGGGGAAAATCTGCTATAATCGAAGCATTCACGGAGGAAAAACATCATGAAAGAATTCGATCAACTTTGCAGGGAATTTGAACAGCTCGATCCCCTCACCTACGGCGTTCTGCTTGCGGAAAAGGCAGCGGATATCTTCCCCGCGCTCGCCCTCGTAACGGGGAGCGAAGAGGAGGGAGCTTCCCTCTTTGCGACCTTCATCCTCGGCGCCGTCGCCGCGGACGGAAAGCTCTCCGAAGAGGAGTATGCGCTCGTCTATCCCATGTTCCATGCCTTCTTCGGCGAAGAAGCGGACTATGAGGCCTGCAAGAAGGCCGTGCGCAGCATGCGCGCGGAGAAGAAGGACCTCAAAGAGACGGTCGACGCGATCGTCGACCTCATGGGGCTGCTCTCGGAGGAGCTCAAGGACGAGATCGTGCTCGTCTGCCTGATGATCTGCGCGATCGACGGCAAAGTCTCCCTCTCCGAAAAGAATTGGATCAAAAAACTCGTGCGGTAACCATCAAAAAAGAGCGCGCCCGCAGGCTGATGCCTGCGGGCGCGCGGCCTTTCAAGCGTTTTCGGGCGCTTAAAGATTAACAAGCGCTCAGATATAGGCATTCTCGAAGTACTCGAGCTCTTCGCCGAGGAGGGAAGCGACGTCGAACCGGCAGGGGACCTCTTTCCCCTGCCCGAGGCAGAAGAACCAAGCGATCTTGCGGTAACGCTCCTGCTTTTGGGCGTTTACCGCCTCGCTCGGCTCGCCGTGCGCCGCCGAAAGCCGCGTCTTGACCTCGACGAAACAGTAAGTCCCGTCTTTGAAGGCGATGATGTCCGCCTCGCCGAAGGGAGTCTGATAGTTGCGCGCGATGATCTTATACCTGTGCCGCTTCAGATACTTGCAGACGAACTCCTCTCCCTGCCGTCCCAGAAGTTTTTTATGAAAGTCCTTCGATGAATTTTGCATATGCCGTATTCCCCGATCGCGCGGATGTGTTCGGCCGTGCCGTACCCCGCGTTGTGTTCGAAGCCGTATTCCGGATATTCCGCCGCATATTCCGCCATCAGCGCGTCACGGTAGACCTTTGCGAGAATGCTCGCCGCGCCGATGGAACACACGAGCGCGTCTCCCTTCACGATCGCCCTCTGGGGCACCGCGATGTCGAGCGTCATGTTCCCGTCGGTGAGGACGAAATCGGGCCGCACGGAAAGTCCCTCCACCGCCCGCTTCATTCCGAGCTTCGTCGCCGCGAGGATGTTGATCTCGTCGATGACCTTCTCGTCCACTTCCGCGATGGAATAGGCGACTGCGACCTCTTTAATGCGCGCCGCGAGCTCCTCGCGCCGTTTTTTCGAGAGCTTCTTGCTGTCGTCGATGCCGATGATGCGCTTCTCCTCGCAGAGGGGGAGAATGACCGCGGCGCAGACGACGGGGCCCGCGAGCGGACCTCTTCCCACCTCGTCCACGCCCGCCACCGAGGCAAATCCGCGGGCAAAATATTCTCTTTCGTAAGTAAGTTCGTCCATGTTTTCCATCCGTCCGCAAAGCAAAGCGCGCGCTACAGAAGCCCCACGTTTTTCAGATCTTCCTGCCCGTCGAAGCAGACCTTCCCGAGCCGCCCCTTGCGGAAATCGTCGATGAGGGCGCGCTCCCCGCGCTCGTAGTCGAATTCGCCGCCGCGGAGCAGAAAGCCCCGCTTCGCACAGACGGCTTCGAGCATTTCAAGCGGCGTGCCGCCCTCGATCCCATACCGCTCGAGGAGCCCTTCGGGCGCCTTCCCGAAGAGTTCTTCGAGGAGCGCGAGGGCGATCTCGTCCATTGCGAGGATGTCGTCGTTGACGCTGCCGATATAGGCGAGACGGCGGGCGAGCGTCTGGTCCGTGAGGGCGGGCGGCATCGTGCCCGGGGTATCCATGAGTTCGAAACTCCCGCATCTGACCCACTGTTTGCCGCGGGTGACGCCCGCTTTATCCCCCACCTGCGCCCTCTTCCCGCCCGAGAGCGCGTTGATGAGGGTACTCTTCCCGGTGTTCGGAACGCCCGCCACGAGAAACCGGAGCGGACGGCGCGACCCTTTTTCTCTGAGGCGCGCGGTCTTTTCGCGGACAAGCGCCTCCATCGCCGCCTCCAGGGTGCGGGGGGCGCCGCGGTCCGTCGCGGCGAGCCTCAGCGCGTTTTTTCCGCTCTTCTGAAGGAGGGTACACAGTTCCTCCGCCCCCCTTGCGGCGAGATCGGACTTGTTGAGCAGAAAGAGTACGGGACGGCTCCCCACGAGCTCCGTGAGCTTGGGGTTGTAAGTGGCGGCGGGCGCGCGCGCGTCGAGCACGAACACGACCGCGTCGCAGAGTTTTACGTTTTCCTCCATCATGCGCATGGCCTTCGCCATGTGCCCCGGGAACCATTGGATAATTTTCATCATAGTATGTTCACGAAATTCTTTGCTCTCTCCCCCCTTGCCCACCCCTTGAGGGGTGGGTGTCACGGCAATGCCGTGACGGAAGGGGTGTCGTTCGAAAAGAATTTCCGTGAGGGGTTAAGTATTGGATTTCATGTAACGTTATCGCCCACGCACGGTCTGCCTTGCGCAGACAGTAAGGCAAAAGGGTTTGCCAAATTGCGTGCGCTTATGGAAAAGCGTGGTTTTCCAACGCGCAGTGATTTGGGAAGCTCCTTGGCGCCCCTTGCAGGGTGGAGCGGCGTTGCTTCTGTTCAACAGCCCTGTGGGCTGTGAACAACGTCGCGACAGCCGCCCCGCGCGCGTTCTATTCTCTAAGCGCGGCACGAGCCCGAAGGGCGACGTAGCTGGTAGCGAGGCGGCGTTCGACGGGCGCTACCGTCGAACCTTGTCGAGGCGTCAGCCGAGACTGAGGGGTTTTAGCAAAGTTTGAGAGAACCCTTTTGGCTCACTGCGTTCGCCACTTTCTCACACGGGTAGAAACCCGTGCTTGGTCACCGTTCGCGCGGCAAATGCGCTCACTCATGTCGCATTGCGCCAAC
>CANROI010000154.1 GCA_947632165.1 uncultured Clostridia bacterium | reverse complement strand
CACCGAGAAGAGGATGACGTCGCGCTCGTCGCCCTGTACGTTCTCGAGGTTCTTGACGAAGATGGGCTCCTCCCTGTCGTATGCGGCAGCCTCGAGCTTCTTCGAGACGATCTCCTTGGTGAGCAGTTTTTCGATGTCGTTCTGCTGGGCGCTCGAGAAGGTGACGATCCCCATGCTCGATTTCTGCAGCACGGGATCCTGCAGCCTGCGCACGACCTCTTTGACGAGCGCCTCCGCCTCCTTGCGGTTGCGCTTGGTGAAGCCGCGGTCGTAGGTGCCGTCCACCTGCACGAAACGGACCTTGCTCTCGAGCGCGTCGGGCGAAGGGAAGGTGCACAGGCGGTTGTCGTAGTACATGCTGTTGGAGAACGCGATCAGCGATTCGTGTTTGGAGCGGTAATGCCATCTCAGATGCCGCTCGGGCATGCCGAGGGCGAGGCAGTCGTCGAGAATGCTCTCGAGGTCCTCGTTTTCGAGGTTCTCTTCGTCGACATACGCCGAATGGAAGAAGGAGGTGGGCGGGAGCTGGCGGGGGTCGCCGACGACGACCGCAGCCTTGGCGCGGGCGATCGAGCCGACCGCCTCGGCGGTCGTCATCTGCGACGCCTCGTCGAAGATGACGAGGTCGAAGAGATCCGCCTCCGGCTTCAGATACTGCGCCACCGTGATGGGGCTCATGAGCATACAGGGCGAGAGCCGTTTCATGAGCTCGGGGATCTCCGTAAAGAGCCCCCTGAGCCCCGAGCCGCGCAGGTTCCCCTTGGCAAGACGGCGGAAGGAGGAGACCTCTACGCTGAGGCTCCCCTCGTCGTCGGGACGGGGCAGGCGGGAGACGAGATCGGCGCGGATCTTCTCCCTCGTCACGCGGGAGAACTCCTCCCATGCGGCGCGGAATTTTTCCACCGTCTCCTCGAGCGTGCCCACGGTCTGGCGGCTGAGGTCCGGATCGGCGGGGATGTTGATCTCGAGGAAGTTCTTGTAGACGTTCTTTTCGAAGCCCGCAAGGACGTTCTCGCCCGTGAGCCTGCCGCTCTCGAGCGCGTCCGTAACGAAGCTGCAGCCGAGCGTCTTCAGCTCCTCCCCCGTCTTTTTGTACATGCACCAATTGGGGAGCATATCCACATTGTCGATGAGCGCGGACGCCTTGGAGGAGAAGTAATCGAGAACGTCCTCCTGCAGGATCTTGTTGCGGTTGGCTTTCGTGATCGTGAGGAAGCTCTCCTGCGCACAGCGGAACGCCTCGTACGCCTTGAGATACCCCTCGAGCACGGGCTGGGTGTAGCCGTTCATCGCCCTGAGGCACATGCTGTTGAAGGCGTCCGGGTTGTAGTCCATGAACGTCCGCGCGCAGATCTCATGCAACTCATAGAAATCGTGCAGAAAATCTGCCCGCTTCTTGAAGTTGATGTCGTCGCCGAACAGGTCGAAGAAGTTCTTCGAAAGAGGGACGCTCTTGACCCTTCCGATCGCATCCCGGATGTCGACGAGCGTCTGCAAAAATTTGCTCTCGTCCTGCGGTTCGAGCGGGCGCAGCGCCGCGCGCGAGAGCTTCTTCACCGCCCCCATCGCCGCCTTGCTGTAGCGGTAGTCCCCGCCCGTCTCCAACAGCCGCTTGATCGCGGGATAGTCCTTGCCCAAATCGACGAGGGTCCTGAAATGCTTGTAGTAGTAATTCAGACAGTCGTCGAGGCGGCGGTTGGCGTTGTAAAAGACGTAGATCTGCTCCTCGTTCAACGAGGAAAAGTACTTGTTGTATGCGCCCGACGTCAAGTTGCGGGCGATTGCGCACAGATCGTCGAGCTTCTTCTGGGTGATCGTAGAGATCTTCTGGCGATAGAACTCGAGGAAGAGCGCGAGAAACGCCTTGAGGTGTTTGATCTCCGTGATGAGCACCTCCGACGCACAGAAGATCCGGTCGCGCAGCGCCTGAGAATAGTCGGCGGTGTTGACGTTGTCGAAGGGCGTGTTGAACACGCCGCCGCACTCCTTCGCCGCCGCAGCAGCGGAGAGGATCTTGCCCTTGCAATCCGCAAGTTTTTGCTCGGTGAGCGAATCGTAGAAGGCGCTCTCGATGTCCATAACGTCGGGCGCGTCCTTGTTCTTGAGGTAGAGCAGGATCGCCTCATAGACGGAGACGCCCAGCCGCCGCTTTTTGTGCAGGGCGAGCATGGGGCCCTTGAGCTCCTCGCGCAGGGAGACGATCTCTTCCGCGCGCGTGTCGAAGCCCTCGGTCTTTTTCTCCTCCGCGAGCGCGAGCGTGCCCTCGAGCCGCCGCAAGACGTCCGTCTTATCCGTCTTATTGGAGTGCAGTTCGAGGCAAAATTCGCCGATCCCGATGCCGTCGAGCCGCTTTTTGACGACGTCGAGCGCCGCCTTTTTCTCCGCGACGAACAGGACCCGCTTGCCGTCTTTGACGGCGTTCGAGATGATGTTCGTGATCGTCTGGCTCTTGCCCGTTCCGGGCGGGCCGTGCAATACGAAACTGACCCCCGCGCGCGAGAGCGCAATCGCGGAATACTGCGAGCTGTCGGCGGGGAGCGGGATGAGCGTGCCGCGGGGATCTCCGTCGTCCTCTTCCGGGACTTCGGGCGTCTCGGGGCGCTCCATATGATTCTTGAGGAGAGCGCTCACCACGGCGTTCTCTTTGAGCGCGTCGAAATGCACCCTCAGATCGTTCCACATGAGATAGCGCTGGAAGGAGAAGGTCGCAAGATAGACGTCCCCGACGACCGTCCAGCCCTTCATCGAGGCCGTCTCCGCGCGCACCATCGCGAGGATCTCCGCGATCTTCAGCGAAGAGACGCTCCCGCCGAGCCCGCGCACGTCGATGTTGAACTCCTGCTTGAGATATTCAAGCAGGGTCATGTTGACAAAAAATTCCTGCTCGCTGCTCTCGACGGTGAAGTCTTCGTTGCCCTTGGAGCGCTTCACGTTCACGGGCGCGAGCACGAGGGGCGCAAAGCGGGGCTTGCCGTCCTCTTTGGCGACATATTTCAGGAATCCGAAGGCGAGATAGAGGATCTTCGCGCCCGTCTCTTCATCCGCTTCGCGGTTGCGCCGCAGCAGGCGCAGCGCGAGATCGGAGAGCGCCGCCTTTTCGGCATGGGCGCGCAGGAGCCCCTTCTTCTGTTCGAGCGCGAAGAGCTCCTTCTCCGCCGCCGTGACGTCTGCGCCGAAGGGTTCCTCCCCCTCGCTCCCCGCCTTGAGCTTCATGGGCGTCTCGAGCAGGCGGGCGTACAGCCCGTCGGCGTCCGCGCAGCAGATGTGCAGCGCGTTCTTGCCCGAGAAGTTCAGAAGGGCGTTCTTTGCGGTGAGGTCGAGCAGCCGCCGCTCCCACTGCTTGTTCTTGGGCTGCTTGCCCTCGAGGTTGAGCTTTTTATACTCCTTGAGCGGCGCGGGCGCGCTCTCGTCGGACATCTCCGCTTCCTTCAGAAGTTCGAAGCCCGTCACGCTCTTCCCGCGTAGCGGCAGCGGCGTGAGCCCCGCCATACGGCAGCGGCGGATATCCACAAAGTATTCGTAATACCCCGCCTTCAGCTTCTGCGCGAAATGCGCCTCCGAAGGGGTGAATGC
>CANROI010000153.1 GCA_947632165.1 uncultured Clostridia bacterium | reverse complement strand
TAATGGCATATTTTTTACTCATAATAACTCCTTATATACTCCTTGAATGCAGATGATTTGGTTCCCGAAAACACTCATACGCCGCTGTATGCTGCGAAGCCGCCGTCGACCGCGATCACGGAGCCCGTGACGAAGCCGCTCGCCTCATCGCTTGCAAGCCAGAGCAGGGTGCCGATGAGATCGCTCGTCTCGCCGAAGCGCTTCATGGGCGTTGCGGCAAGGATCTTGCCCGTGCGCGCCGTGGGCGTGCCGTCGGGATTGAAGAGCAGCGCCGCGTTCTGGTTGGTGGAGAAGAAGCCGGGCGCGATCGCGTTGCAGCGGATGCCGCAGGGCGCGAAATGCACCGCGAGCCACTGCGTGAAGTTGGAGATGCCCGCCTTCGCCGCGGAATATGCGGGGATTTTCGTGAGCGGACGGAAGGCGTTCATCGAAGAGATGTTGATGATGTTCCCGCCCGTCTTGACCATGTCCTCCGCAAAGACCTGCGTGACGAGGAAAGCGGAGGTGATGTTGAGGTCGAACACGAATTTGAGCCCCGCCTCCTCGAGGTCGAAGAAGGACTTCGTCCCTTCGGGCAAATCGGGAAGCATCGTCTCGTTGTCGCAGGTCGCCCTGCCGTTGTTCCCGCCCGCGCCGTTGATGAGCAGATTGACGGGGCCGAACGCCTCTTTCACGGTCTTGCACGCCTCCTTGATGCTCTCCTTGTCGAGGCAGTTGCACTTGACCGCGATCGCATTGTCGCCGATCTCATCGGCAAACTTCTTCGCCGCGTCGAAATTGATGTCGAGCAAAGCGACTTTCGCGCCGCATGCGGCGAGCGCACGGGCAAATTCGCTCATGAGCACCCCGCCCGCGCCCGTGACGGCGGCGACGGCCTTGCTCAGGTCCACTTGAAAAGGCAGTTTCATGATGTTCCTCCTATAGATTCATAAATTGTTTGGGATTCCGGTAACAGATATCGTATACGAGCTTCTCCGCGCATTGGGCGTCGTATTCCCCCGCCTCGACCTTTTCGCCGACATAGTCGCAGAGAATGCGGCGGAAGAAATCGAACCTGCAATAGCTGGAGAAGGAGCGGCTGTCCGTCAGCATGCCGAGCGAATTTCCGAATACCGAATATTCCGCCAGCGCGTCGAAGTGAGCGCGGATGCCCTTGAGGGTATCGTTGAACCACCAGGCGGCGCCCACGCGGACGTCTTTGAAGCTGCCCGCAACGAGGCAGAGCGCGGGAACGGCGTTCGGATTGAGTGCATAGAGGATGACCTTGGGGAGTTCCCCCCGCTCCTCCAGCGCGCCGAGGAAGGCGGCAATCGCGTCGGTGTCGATCACGCCGTGCATGACGTCGAAGCCGGTATCCGCGCCGAGCGCCCTGAAGGCGGGCGCGTTGATGTTTCTGAGCGCGCCGATGTGGATCTGCCAGACGATCCCGAACTCCCGGCACAGAGCGCCCATCAGCGCCATGCCGTAGGAGAAGAAACGGGACTTTTCGGCGGGCGAAGCGCTTTCCCGGCGGGCGAAGATCTCCGCCGCCTCCCGCTCGCCGACGAGCTCGGGCGCACCCTCCAAACTGATGTCCGCGATCGAGCAGCCGTGTTCCTTAAAATAGACGAGCCGGGAGCGGAGCGCCTCGCGGAAATCCGCGAGCGTTTCGACGGGCTTTCCCCAAACGGCGGCGAGCTCCCCGAGGAACTCGGGGTCGAGCTTCAGGGCGCGGTCGGGGCGGAACGTCGGGCAGACCTTCACGCCGTCATAGACGGTGTGCAGGGAGAGCGGGCTGACGGGGTCGTCCGTCGTCGCGATGTATTCCACGCCGAACAGCTTGAGGAGCTTGCGCACGGAGAGCGTCTTCAGCTTCTCGTTCGCGCGGCGGTAGATCCCGGGCGCCGTCGCGGCGTTGAGCGGTTCTTTGATGCCGAAGATCCGTTCGAGCTCCATGTGCGTCCAATAGTAGAGCGGATTCCCGAGGAGCTTGGGTATGATCCCCGCATAGGCGAGGAACTTTTCGAAATCGTCTGCGTTCCCCGTCACGAGCCTCTCTTCGACGCCGCAGGCCCGCATGGCGCGCCATTTATAGTGGTCGCCCTTGAGCCAGAACTCGGTGATCGTGCCGAACGTCTTGTCCTCCGCGATCTCCCGCTCGGAGAGATGGGAGTGATAATCTACGATCGGCAGCGCCTTCACACGGCCGTAGAGCGCCGCGGCTGCGGATGAATGCAGCAGTAAATTGTCATCGAAAAATGTTTTGGCCATAGTTTCCCTCTGCAAACGAGATCGGTCCGTTGACCGGTATCATATTAAGAATATCATATTTTCGGAAAAAATCCATTGCAACTTTTTCGGATTAGATTGCGTTTTTTGCACAATTTGCCCTTCCTCGCCCTTCCGCGGGGAAATTCCTCGCCAAAAACGAGAAAAGCCGTCCCGCAGGACGGCAAAAAATTCAGGCGGCTTCCGCCTCGTTCGCTTCGGGCTCGCCGTGGGGAATGGGCTTCCAGACGAGATTCTTGATGAACAGGGCGCCGACGTCCATAAAGATGGCGAGGATGAGGAAAAACGGCCACAGCAGAACGGCGGAGATCCGCTTGCCCCATCCGACGTTCCCGATCCGCCTGCGCTCGAGGATGAGGAGCAGGATCGCGGAGAGCGCCATGAGGAGATAGGAGAGCAGAAAAGAACTGCCCGTCAGAATGCCGTAGACGGTCCAGCTCCGCACGGGATCGGCGCCGAAGAGCGGGCCGAGCGCCACGCAGAGGAGCTGCGCAAGAAAGATGGCGACGTTGATCACGCCGAGCGGCATGATGCACACGGAGATATCGTAGGCGGAGCCCACATTCTTCCGCCGGCCCTTTTCGGGACGGGAGAAGATGTACTTCATGAGCGCCTTGAAACGGGTGAAAAAGACGATCATGTGCCCCTTCGCCCAGCGCATGCGCTGGCGGAGCATGATGGGAATGGTCGTGGGCTGTTCGTCGAAGAACTCCGCCTCGTCGCAATAGACGACCTTCCGCCCGTGCGCGATCTGGTCGGCGGTGAACTCCCAATCCTCGGTGAGCGTGACATACTCCCAGCCGTCTTTGATGAGTTCTGCGTTATAAAGGTATCCCGTGCCCGAAATGCGGGTGGAACAGCCGAGGACGGTGCGCCCGCGCATCTCGAACCGCCCCGCCGCGAGGAAGAAAATGCCATAGAGGCAGGACATGTAGTTGCTCCCGAAATTCTTGGAATTGCGGTAGGAACAGATGATCTGCCTCTTCCCGTTGGCGATGAAGGCGTCGTTCATGAGGGAGATATAGTCGGGCGTGACGAGGTTATCGGCATTCAGCACGAGCACGCCGTCGAATCGTTCGTTCGGCCATTCTTGTTTCATCCAAGAAAAGAGGGCGCGGTAGGCATAGCCCAATGTGCATTCGTCGGGATTGTTGTATTCGCAGACGCGCGCTCCCTTGGCGCGCGCGATCTCGGCGGTGCGGTCGGTGCAGTTGTGGGCGCAGATGTAGATCTCGAGTTTCTCCTGCGGGTAGCTGCTCGCGCGGATGCTGTCGATGAGCTTCCCGATGACCCGCTCTTCGTTGCGCGC